>CAYTXE010000039.1:0-21381 GCA_964441045.1 uncultured Candidatus Brevefilum sp. | reverse complement strand
TTATAAGGGAATCGGGGTTAATATTCAAGAGATTGGCTTGCTAAATGCGATTGTATCTGGCTTGGGTGGAGTACCGCAGCCCTGGTTAAACATGCCGCCATGGAACAATTTCTTACTGATCGTCATCATGATATGGCTGCAGACAGGTTATGCCATGGTGATTCTTTCTTCTGCTATCAAAGGCGTACCGGCGGAATTGTTGGAAGCTGCCCGTATTGATGGCGCATCGGAGGTGCGTGCATTCTTTAACATTACCATTCCTTACATTAAAGGCACAATTATCACTGTGGTGACGACGATCGTGATATTCAGTTTGAAAACCTTTGATATCGTCAGGGTTATGACAGGGGGGAATAACGGCACGAACGTGATTGCTAACGAATTCTACCTGCAGAGTTTCACCTACCAGCACGCTGGTCGAGCTTCTGCTATTGCGATCATACTCCTATTGTTAGTAACACCGATCATTATTAACAATTTGCGTCAATTTAACAAGGAAAGGAAGGGATTCTAATGGCAAAGAGTGCAAAATCTAAAAAGAAATCTCAAAATTTCTGGGTTAATTTCATTTTGATTCTGATCTGCCTGATATGGCTGATCCCTATCCTTGGCATTTTGGTCACATCATTTCGACAAAGCTATGATATTTTCAATTCGGGATGGTGGACAGTTTTACCTCACAGGGAACAAGTCGAGATTGATCGAATCAGCCTTGATGACGCTGTGGATGTGGAAGGACCGATCACACTTGAAGGTGTAACTGCTACATTTGCGGAATGGCGAGAGGGCATTGAACTTGAAGATGGAAGAACAATCCGGTGGTATGGTAATAAGCGATCACGTGAATTAGTTATCTATGATGAGCAATGGGTGGGTTTTGCCACCGACTTAACCATCAAGAACTATCGAGATGTCATTGGTGGTAAAAAGATCACATATAAGGATGCACAAGGCAACACAATCACCCGAACGGGCAATAACTTGGGGGGAGCCTTCCTTAATTCCCTTGCTGTAGCAATCCCCGGCACGATCATTCCTATTTTGATCGCTGCTTTTGCAGCATTTGGGTTTGCCTGGTTGGATTTCCCTGGGCGTAATATCTTCTTCACGATAATTGTCGCTTTACTGGTTGTGCCGCTACAAATTGCTCTTGTTCCTGTCTTGCAGGATTATGTGAACCTTGGATTAAATGGTACTTTTCTGGGTATCTGGCTTGCGCATGCCGGTTTTGGTCTTCCACTTGCAACTTACCTGCTTTTCAATTACATCAGCACGCTACCTCGTGAGCTTCTTGAGTCAGCTTACATCGATGGCGCCTCGAATTTCACGATTTTTATTCGTTTGATCCTCCCTCTTTCCGTCCCTGCGTTGGCATCTTTTGCCATTTTCCAGTTCCTGTGGCTGTGGAACGACTATCTAGTTGCCCTGGTATTCTTGGGCGAGAAAAATAAAACAGTCACGATCGCTGTGGCAGAATTGGTAGGTGAAAAAGGACAGGACTGGCATTTGATGACGTCTGCTGCCTTTGTTAGTATGATATTACCTCTATTTGTTTTCCTTGCATTACAGCGGTATTTCGTGCGTGGATTAATGGCAGGGTCCGTTAAGGGTTAATCACTTATTATTTCAAACCCCCAATAATGTGTAAAATAAGACCGATTTATGAAGTGTGAATCGGTCTTTTATTATAACTTAAGGCTGTTGCTAAGGTTCTCAATTGGAATCTTGGATCCCATTATCAGTAGAGTTTGATTGCTATTTTTTTTCCTATGCAGTATGGGAATAATTTCCATTATAATAGAACGGTTATTATTCCCAATTACTCAATATTCAAGGAGTTTTTATGGCTTCGGAAGTGCAAAATACAACAGTTACTCTCCAAAAGAAAAAACAGCGTCGGAGGACTTTATTCGCTCTTTCATTTGGCTATTTTATCGACCAGGGTGAAGGACAGGCAATGTCCGTTTTATTTCCCACTTTACAATCATTATGGGGATTGTCTTATGCAAACTTAGGCGTGATCAGCACGATAAGGAATTTATTACAGTCCATCTCCTCTCCTTTTTGGGGTTTTATTTCTGATAAAATCTCTCGTAAGACGGTGATCTTATTTGGGACAGGCATTTGGGGCCTTTGGACTGCAGCTGTAGGTTTTACACAGAATTTTGGTCAATTATTGGTGATCCGAGCAATCTCAGGGATTGGCCTTGGCTGCCTGATGCCAGCAACATTTTCAATTATGTCGGATACTTTCCCTCCAAAGGATCGTGGTAAGGCACTCGGGCTGATGGAAGCTACCGGGATTTTCGGCATAATTATCGCCACGGTGGGGTTGGGTTTTCTGGCAACACCGACCCTTTGGCGTTGGGGTTATTTCCTGTTAGGTGGGTTTAGTGTTTTGAGTGGAATTATGGTTTGGTTCTTGGTCAAGGAGCCGGTAAGAGGGGAGGCTGAGCCTGAACTGGCAGGTAAGATTACACAACAGGATGCTAAGCAATTTGGATTGAAGTTGGCTGATCTCCCAAAAGTTCTCAAGATCCCAACTATTTGGGTAGCCATTGCTCAGGGTCTGGCTGGCTCTATGCCCTGGGTGGTTATGCAATCATTTTTAATCACCTGGTTAGTCAATGAGCGTAACATTCCTGCAGAAAATGCCACGCTTGTTTTTGCAGGTATCGTATTTGGGACGGTGTTTTCAAATATCATTGGTGGTTACCTTGGTGACTGGGCTGAGAAAAAGAATCCAAAATTTGGACGAACGATTATTGGCCAGATATCAATCATCAGCGGCATACCTATGACATATATCCTCTTTACGCAAACGGCAGATTGGTCTTTGTGGGGGATCATAACATTAGCCTTTGTTACAGCCTTAATGATCAGTTGGCCAGGTAAAGGTGCTAAGGAACCCATGATGCAGGGTGTCGTGCCGCCAGAACTGCGTGGTACAGCATTTTCATTAACTACATTCATTGAGAGTGGATTTGCAGCTTTGGCTGGCGTGATTGCTGGCACATTGGGAGATCGCATCGGTCTCTCACAATCATTGATATGGACAGTTCCATTTCCCTGGATCATTTGTGCTGTGCTTTTTAGTTTATTTTATTTTACATATCCTAAAGATTCTGAGAAATTGCGCAATTTAATGGCAGAAAGAGCCAAGATCATAGAAGAAACACATCAATAATAATCCAGCCAAAACCTAATAAACACACTTATTTGGCATTAGACAAAAACTATCCCCTTTGTGTACGGACAACCTCTTTTATCTAAATGAATATTTTAAATGCAAAAAGTGCGAGGTAAACCTCGCACTTTGAGCGGGAGCGACGGGATTCGAACCCGCGGTCTCGGCCTTGACAGGGCCGCATGTTGAACCACTACACCACGCCCCCGAGTGAGAAGTATCTTATCACACGGGAATTTAAAAGTCAAGCATTTGCGAAGTTCTGTTTTCGAAGTTCTTGTATAATAATAAGTGTTCTTTAAGGAAAGGGAACCATGAAAATCGTGACAGTTAAACAGATGCAAGCCATTGAAAAATCAGCCGACTCAACTGGGCTGAGCTACAACATAATGATGGAAAACGCAGGTCAGGGAATTGCAAACTGGTTGAAAACTCATCTCACTTTCAGCAGAGGTGTGATCGGTTTGGTGGGTTCTGGGAATAATGGTGGAGACACTCTGATTGCATTGAAAAATTTATCTGAGTTAGGCATTCGTACCATAGCTTTCACTGTGAAATCACGAGAAAATGACCAGCTTATTTCTGCACTTGTGAATTCCGGCGGCTCTCATGTTGATATCACCCAGGGAGATTTTTTCGATCAGATGGAGGCTGCTCTCAATCCTGGGGTTATTGTTTTGGATGGGATCCTTGGCACAGGGTTGAGACTGCCTCTCAGAGGCGAATTATCTGACCGGATGGGAATGATACATGATTTAATTGAAAACCGCTCAGGAGCCCGAATAATCGCCGTAGACTGCCCTTCTGGAGTGGATTGTGATACAGGAGAAGTTTCAGACGTAACTTTTCATGCTGAGCAGACTCTATGCATGGCGGCAATAAAACAAGGATTGATGAAACATCCAGGACAT
The DNA here is from genome assembly GCA_964441045.1 of uncultured Candidatus Brevefilum sp. Lineage (GTDB taxonomy): Bacteria > Chloroflexota > Anaerolineae > Anaerolineales > Anaerolineaceae > Brevifilum. The sequence goes on along the minus strand of CAYTXE010000039.1, from coordinate 17,283 downwards.
TCATTTGCCGGTAAAATCAACTTAATTGACATCGGGATTACTGATCTTCATAATCAATTCGTGGAAAATAATCCTGAAATGATTGAACGAACTTGGGTGGAAAAAAGACTGCCTGTGAGACAAAACACCGGGCACAAAGGCACATTTGGGACATGTTTCATGTTAGCGGGGTCAAAACCGTTCACAGGTGCTGTTTATCTGGCTGGTAAAGCTGCTTATCGCTCTGGATGTGGGTTGGTTAACATCGGGACGATTGACGTGGTTCACAGGAGCCTTTCAGGTCAGCTCATTGAAGCAGTATGGACGATACTACCTGATTTGGAAGGCGCATATGATCCAGGAGGAATTGATATTCTATGCCACAAAGTGATTGCAGCAGATGCCCTTGTTGTTGGACCAGGTTGGGGATTAACTAATCATCAAGGGTTTTATTTGCGTCGATTGTTGCCAATCATTCCCAATGATATGCCGACTTTATTTGATGCTGATGGGCTTAAACTTCTCAGTAAAATTGAAGATTGGTGGGATAAATTACCAGAACAGACGATCCTGACGCCCCATCCTGGTGAGATGGCTATCTTGACAGGGTTGGAAGTCAAATATATACAAGAGAATCGTTGGGAGATAGCCCGGAAGTTTGCACAACATTGGAAAGTTGTACTGATCCTCAAGGGTGCCGTATCTGTTGTTGCACTACCTTCAGGAGGGGTTTATGTTATTCCTGTCAGTGACTCTGCCCTGGCTACAGCTGGGAGCGGGGATGTATTATCTGGAATGATCGGTGGTATGTTGGCTCAGGGATATGATGTTTCACAGTCAGCGATTATGGGCACCTGGATGCACGCAAATGCGGGGATTTTCGCTCGAAAGAAATTAGGTGCCAGCTATAGCGTGACTGCTTTGGATATTCTTGATTCTATCCCCGATGTCTATGCAAATGTGAGCAGTCGTTTTCTTGAAGATCAAGGAACAAAAGTTAAGTATAAATGTTGATAACTGAATGATTAAAAGATGAATAAGTTTCGGATGAGTAAGAATTCACATGGAAAATTGAGTGAAAACCATGGATCATTTAATAACCTTGGATTTTATGAACTTATTGGATTCTAGCAATGCGAAGCACAAATATATTGCGGTCCCAAATTTATTTTGACAGATAAATTACCACCAACGAATCGAAAAAGGCTGGGAGACTCCCAGCCTTTTTCTGTTTACTTTGCTTTAACTTGCCGGTTTCTCTTTTGGTTGGATGGTTTCCGCAAGTTTTTCACGACTTTCATCGATTTTTTTTTCGCCTTTGGTGCGATACTCAGCAGCCTTTTCCTTGGCAACTTTTGAAAATTCATCGGCTTTATGTTTTGCTTCTTCCCATGCTTTTTCAGCTTGTAAGCGCGCTTCTTCGACGGATTCTGCTGCTTGGTCGCGGAGCACAATAGCTTTGTCACGAATGAGTGCACGTGTTTCTTCGCCAGACTGAGGTGCGAAAAGCAAAGAGACTGCTGCACCAGTGAGCCCACCCACAATGAAACCTATTAAAAAAGCTCCAAAATCATTATTTTCTGACATGTTTTCTCCTTTTAACTAGTTAAATAATTATCCATGCACACAAATTTATTTTTTAGATGGATTGAACAATTGTTTGAGCATTGCTAACACCTGGTTTATTTTAATCACTGGTTCAGTAAGATTATCACTGACAAACCTGGTAGTTCCTTTGATTGTATTTACTGTTTCATTCGTTGAGTTAATTATCGGTCGAATTTCATTTTGCAGCAGGTTGATCAATGTCGAAAGTTGAACAATCAGAACAACTAAGGCAATTCCGATGATAAGCGATTCGAGCGCCATGAATATGATAAACACATCTCGCAATTGCTCAGTAAGTGCTTTATTATCTTCTTTTAGAAGAAAGATCAATGCTGTAACAACAAGCGCAAGGATGATTACGATGACAAGGATCGAGATGATGATGTATTTCTTGTTCGCTGAGTCAGCCTCTTTGGGTTTTGTGAGTCTATCCTGATCAGATGCATTGATATTGGTTGTCTCTTGTTTTGTATCATCAGTCATTTGTTTTTCTCAACAGTTCTATTTCTCTACAGATTGGATGACATACCAAACAAAAATAATTATACTGGATTTACTCCTCCAGTGCCAATTTGATTTCACTATCCTGGAAAGTTTTCTCTGTTGGTGAGATTCTAAAATCTGCAAAAAGCGCGTCCTGTTCAGCACGTGCATATTGTTGTTTGACAAGTTCCAAAACAGCAAGGAACAGGACGATTGCTTCGATGCGATTGTATTTTTCTGGTAGTAATCCTTTGTAAGAGAGTTTACGATTATTTTTAAGGTTTTGTAATATTTCGCTTATTTTGTTTTTAATCGTCACTATTGGTATGGCAAATACAGTTGTAATGGGTGCCGCATCTTCTTCGAATTGGTATAGTGCCTTGAAAAATGTAAGAAGATCATTAGTTGTCACCCCCTGAAGATCCAACTCATTTTCAATGACCGGTGGAGGTACTAATCGAATGTATGTGTGCAGACCTTTGTCGGCCAAAGATTTCAGCCATTGAGCTGTTTGTTTTATTTTTCGGTAAATCTTAAGCTGACGTGTCAAACTTACTGCAGGATCTTCTTCTCCTTCCTCTCTTTCAGGAGGTCGGGGAAGAAGCGCTTCTGATTTTATCTGCAGGAGTTTAGCGGCTACAACAAGAAAACCTGAAACTTCAACCGCTGAATAATGTTGTAATTTTCGTAAGTGATCCAAGTATTGATTCGTAACCGCGGTCAAAGACAACCTTGTGATATCCAATTCAGCTTTAGTAATGAGGTCCAGGAGAAGATCCAGTGGACCAACATACAGCTCTGTGTGGATAGTATAGTCTGAACCGGGGGTGTTAATGACTTCCATCATAAATTTCAAGATAAATTATACCTCTGAAGACATTACCTGGCAGAACTGCATCCTGGTCGTTTTTGAGTTTTTCTGAATAATCGGTTACAATCAAGACTTGAAAATCAACAGGTAAGAAGCATGATTTGAACTGTTGATGCGCAAGCTATTTTATTGGATGGCTCGCGCATCGATAGTTCTGGAGAAGAGAGTATCTGGAACTATGGAGGAGAAGTTGTATACAGAATCACCCGAACATTTTTCTAAAAGATTATATTTACCATTTAATAATTATTTTTTATTATCACGAGCGCTCACCCATCGATCGTATTTAAATGAAAACAAAGACGCAATTGAGGATAATGAGCGTCTGGAATTTCTAGGGGATGCTGTGCTTGATTTCATTGTTGCTGATTGGCTCTATAATCATTATCCAGAAAAACCTGAAGGTGATCTAACACGATTAAGAGCTGCATTGGTGCATACAGACCAGCTAGCAGATTTTGCAAAGTTGATAAACCTTGGTCCTGCCTTGAGATTAGGGAGGGGTGAGGTTCAAGCAGGGGGACGAGATAGAAATTCTTTGCTTTGTGATGCTTTTGAAGCGCTGATTGGTGCGCTCTTTTTGCAGGGTGGGATTCCTGCTGTGAATGATTTTATGATTCCCTTATTAAAAGATAGTGTTGACCTGATCTTTAAGAACCATCTTGCGGATGATACGAAAAGTCGTCTACAGGAATGGGCTCAAGGAAAGGGTTATACATCTCCTCAATATGCTTTGATATCTGAGGAAGGACCAGATCATGCAAAGGTTTTTGAAATGGAAGTCAGAATAAGTAGAAAGCCATTTGGCAGGGGGAAAGGTTCCAGCAAACAAACTGCAGAAAAAGCTGCTGCAAGAGAAGCTCTCTCGAAAATTGGCACGCTGGAGCAAAGATAAACCATGGATAATCGGTTGGAATCGTTGGAGTTACAAGGTCTCAAAACCTTTGCGACCTTAACTCGCTTAGAATTCCCTGGTCATATTACCGCCATTGTTGGACCAAATGGATCAGGAAAATCCAATATCGCTGACAGTGTGCGCTGGGTTCTTGGTGAACAAGCATTCTCATTATTACGAGCAAAGCGTACAGAGGATATGATATTTTCTGGTTCACAACAACGGTCGAGAGCTGGAATGGCATCAGCCACGATCACTTTCAATAATGATGATGGTTGGCTACCGATCGACTATTCGATGGTATCGATCTCTCGAAGAGCATATCGAGATGGCCAAAATGAATACTTGTTAAATGGCCTCAAAGTCCGCTTGAAGGATATCACTGAACTGCTTTCCCAAACAGGATTAGCGGAGCGTACCTATACGATCATAGGTCAGGGTTTGGTTGATGTTGCCTTGTCATTGAAACCTGATGAAAGGCGAAAATTATTTGAAGAGGCTGCAGGGATTGGACTCTACCGCTCACGGAAAGAGGATGCTCTTCGACGTTTAGTAGACACACACAGTAATTTAGATCGTGTACTGGATATTTTAACTGAGATCAAACCCCGTTTGCGGAGTCTTGAAAGGCAGGCTGGTCGATTCGCTGAATATGAGTGTTTGCGATCTGATTTAGAAAAGCATTTTCGAACGTGGTATGGCTATCAATGGCACCAAAAGCAGCAGGATCTATGTAAGACTCGATTGGCGTTTCAAGATCAAGAGATATTATTGGAGACACTCCAAAATCAGCTTAATAAATCTGAAACAGATCTAGGAAAAACCCGGGAAGAACTTGTAAGCACTCGGAGTTCACTCGAAAGCTCACAAGCTGAACTTGCCCAGCATTACCAACGCTTGGATAAAATCACACGGGAAATCGCAATCATCGAGGAAAGACAAAGTTCATATCATTATCAAAAAGAAAACCTGGAAATTGATATCGCCCAATTTCAAGAAGAATTAAAAGAGCTTGCTTTACAGGAACAGACGTTTGGTAGGGAAATTAATCAGCATCAGGTTGAACTTAACAGGGCTGTTGAGGAAATAAATCAAGCTGAAGTAAAACTGACTGAAATATCAGCAAAACAAGAAGCAGCTCAGGCTAAGCTCGATATTACACGTCAAACCCGGATAAACCTTCAAACCAGGAAAATTCAGATTTCTGTTCGACTGGAAGAGCTGGGGCACAGGCATGATTCTTTGTCAAATGATCAAAAGAAGATCGATATTGCTGTTACGAAACTTGAAGCCGAAAATCAGTCATCATCTGAAAAAGAAAGAGCAATTCAAGCAGAGTTAAAGGAGACACAGAAGGCATATCTGAGTTTAAAGAATAAAACAAATGACCGGGCAGAAAGTCTGGATAATGCGTATGATGAAAAGCGCGCAATAGAACAGAAGATCGCTGATCATGAGACCAAATTAACAAAAGTACAAGCTCAACTTGAAGTCCTAAAACAAGCTGAAGCAGCCTTAAGCGGTTATAGCGAAGGCTCGAAATCCATTGTTGAAGACTCCCAACAAGGGCGGTTACCAAAAGGTATTGTTCCCCTTTCTAAGTTCATCATTGTTGAGGAAAGATATGAGAGAGCGATTAGTGCCGCATTGGGAGAGTTGACCGATTTGCTGGTTGTTCCTTCTGGGGGGAAGGATATTTTAATAAAATATCTTGAAACAAAAGATAACGATCGTGTTGCCCTGATCATAGATGATGAAGTTCAATCACCAGGAAAATCCTCACCTGTGAAACTTAAAGATGGCTTCCATGGCTATGCCAGTGAACTGATAAAGGTTGATCCAAAATATAAACACCTAATTGAAAAGTTGTTCATTGACACAGTGGTAGTTCAAGACAGAACAAGAGCTCAAAAGATTCTTCCTGATCTGGAAGGAACACAGAAAGTCGTCACTTTAAGCGGTCTTGTTTTTCAGGCAAATGGGGTGATGATCTCAGGTCAGAGTACGTCTGGAAAGCGCATCAGCCGGTCGCGCCGTCGCCAAGAAATGCTTCAGGAGATTAGAAACTTAACTGCGAAAATCAACCAATTTATTACAAAAAAGGCTAAGAAAACTGATTCCATCCAGGAATTAGAAGATGAATATCATTCCCTGCAGCATGACTTGAGACAAGTTGAAGATACGCAAAATCGAGTATTCCAACAACGCCAACAATTTAGAGATATTTTGGCCAGAGTGGGCGAGCAATTATCATGGCACAAAGACCAATTACTAGAGATTAATCAACATTTATTGGAGAATCAAACAAAAAGGGAATTAGCTGAAAGCGAACTTAAAGCGTGTAATGGTGAGATCAGCACATTGCTTCAAGAAGAGAAGGTCGAATTAGCAGTTCTAAAAGAACTTTCGGTATTTGAGCTTCAACAAAAGCTGAATTATTTGCAAACACATCGCATTGTGACACAAAATGCGTTAGAAGCTGCACAACAACGCTCCCTGGATCATCATGATCGACTACAAGAATCCCAACAAAGATTGAATATATACCAATCGAGGTTGTCTAATTTAGAAAGCAGCATTGTCGAGATCAGAAAAAATGAAACACAGCTAAGACAAGATGCTGACAACCTAATAGAAACGATTGAGAAAATCAATTCACAGAATCTCTCTCCCTTAACATTGGCTGTAAAAGACCTGGAAGAGAAAGCAAATCTTCTTGAAGTGGCGAAGGATAACGCAAACAATGCTGTCATCACAGCAGATCGCACACTCGCCCAACTGAAGCTTGAAATGATGCATTGTGATGATCTGATGGCCAATATCAAAGAAAAGATCGAAGATGATTTCAGCCTGGTAGCCGTTAGCAATGAGCATAGAAGTGATCAGCCTGGACAATTCTCAATAGTTGAGAATATTGCCAAAGCATTACCGAAAGTTGATGAGTTACCCGATGCCATCGATACTGATATTAAGCGTCTCAAAGGCAAACTCAGGCGGGTGGGTCCATTAAATCCTGAAGCACAACAAGAGTATGCTGAGGTTAAAGAACGTTACGAATTCCTGGAAAGTCAGGTGATTGACTTGGAAAATGCCAGTAAAAATCTTCAGGAAGTGATTGAAGCCTTGGACGACTTGATGGAGAGAGATTTTCTGAAAACATTTAAGTCTGTCGGTCAAGGATTTTCTGAATATTTCAAACGTTTATTTAACGGCGGTGAAGCAAAATTATTGATATCCGATGAGGAAAATCCTGTAGAAGGGGGAATTGATTTGGTCGTTCGATTACCAGGTCGCAGACAGCAAGGCTTAGCGTTATTGTCAGGTGGTGAGCGCAGTTTGACAGCCGTGGCCTTGATCTTCGCCCTCCTTAAAGTTTCACCAACACCATTCTGCATATTGGATGAGGTTGATGCAATGCTGGACGAGTCAAACGTAGGGCGCTTCATTGAGCTGCTCCGTGAACTCTCTCGTAAAACACAATTTATAATCATCACCCACAACCGCAACACTGTTCAAGCGGCTGATGTGATTTATGGAGTCACTATGGGGAAAGACGCGACAAGTCAAATGATCAGTTTGAAACTGGAAGATGTCGATGAGACCTATGTGGAGTAGTCGAGTTAATAGTTTTGTTGGATTTCATGATATATTCATAACTAAGATGTCATAATATTATAAAAATCGATAAATAAAAATTCCTAGAAGGAAAAAGAAAGCGCCATTTAGGCGCTTTCTTTATTTCATTGATTTATCAAGGTCAAAAAAGACCCTGTGCTGATTATTACTGCTGATAAAGTGCTGCTAAGAATTGTTGTGGAATTTCTGGGGTTATGGGAACGTATTCCTCCCATTCATCATGGATCACGATATCATCACGTGCATCACGCTGCATACTTAGCCATGTATTGAAAACGTCCAGTTTATCTCCCTCAAATTCTGCCTCTGGTATTTGGCTTTCTCGCTTTCCTAAAACCTGTATGATGTGGAAACCAAACATTGTTTCAACAGGATCGCTGATCTCTCCTTCCTCGAGGTTAAAGGCAACTTCACTGAATTCAGTTACCATTGTATCTTTGTCAAACCAGCCAAGATTACCACCTTCTTCGCGATTTGATTCGTCTGTTGAATATTCTGCAGCAAGCTCATGGAAATCTCCTCCATCATCCAATTTTGACAACACCTCGAGAGCCTCTTCTTCAGTCTCAACCAGGATATGACGTGCCCATACTTCGTCCTTAACAGGCTCAAGCTCAACACTGATAACTTCGATCAATTTCTCTTTTAACAATTCTACTTCGAAAATGTCGCGCAGATTCTTGATATCAAAGTCATACATTGAATATGATTCGTTGAATTCTTTAATATTCTTTCCAAAAATCTTGGTTGTATAGAGTGTCGGTGTCAGTGAGGGTGTGGGTGAGATGTCGGGAGTAGGAGTGACGTCTACCTCCTCAGCTTCAGCGGGAATAGATTCAACTTCATCGGATCCAGACTGTTCTTCTTCAGTTACTTCAATTTCCTCTTCCTCATCGCCTGTGGGCGTAGAAATTTCTTCAACAGGCTCTGTTGGAAGCTCAGTAGCAGTTGGTGTACTTGTCAGGGTGATAATTGCCAGTTGTGTTTCAGATAATGTTGGAGTAGAAACGATCGTCGCAGTTGTGGTTGGTGTGGGGGTTCCTTCAGGAAAAAACCCAAAAGCTGATCGAATAGCTTTGTCAATCTCTTCCGAGCTAACACTAATACCCATCTCCTCAGCAGCTTCCTTGATCAAAATACTGTTGATCATTTCGTCTAAAACATCGCTTCCAACTAAAACAGGTTGAGATAACTGTGCTGCAATGGATTGGGCTGTCTGAAGAAAGCTTGATCCATACTCACCAAATTGCTGGGAGTAAGTGTAATATTGATAGGCTTGGTTGAGCATCTGAAGACGAGTATATTGAACTTGGGATTCAAATTCGTCCAATCTTATAATGGTATCACCAACCTCGGCGACAGGAATTCGGGGGCGGACCAGCATTTGATCTATGATGCCATATCCTACCAAGCCGAGGATTACCGCACCAATAACACTTGTTATTATGATGATTGTTCGAGTTTGCTTCGCTTCCCTTTGTTCTCTTGCCAGGTGTTTTTTCGTTTTGATTTTTATATTTTGATTTTGTTTTGCCATAATGTTTGACCTGAATATCGGCTAAATTTTTCGCTGATTATTTACCTTTGAATGGCAATAGAGCAATGTGGCGTGCGTTTTTAATTGCTTTTGCCAACTCACGTTGATGTTTCGCACATGCACCTGTCTGATGTCGAGGACGAATCTTACCGGTACTATCGATGTACCGTTGGAGTAAATTGACATCTTTATAGTTAATCTTTAGATTCTTGTCCGTACAAAATTGACAAACTTTGACACGAGAATAATAGCGTTTTTCTCGGTAATTTCTCATGATATTCTCCTATTCACAATTTCCCTCAGAAGGGATACTCCTCAGTATCCTCTGAGTCATTTGATTCATTGTTTGGATGAGTATCACTCAGCAAGAGAAGGTTTTGCGCGATTATTTCAATAGATCTGTGCTTGTTTCCATCGTGGTCTTGCCGGGAATATGATTGCAAACGACCTTCAACGTAAACTAAACTTCCCTTGATCATGTACTCTTTCGCAAATTCTGCAAGCTTAGACCAGGCAACAACATTAAACCAATCAGTTTCTGTATGCAAATTTCCATCATTACTCTTCCATGATCGGTTACTCGCTATAGTGAAATTTGCCACTGATTTGCCATTTGTTGTAAACTTCATTTCTGGATCTCTACCCAGGTTGCCGATGATCATGACCTTGTTCAATCCACGTGTCATGTGATAACTCACTTCTAGTGTTAATAATTCTAAATTCTTATTTCTTCGTGACCATGTAACGAAGAATGGGTTCAATATATCGAATGTTGTTCTTAAATTCGGCTACGAATTCAGGTGCCATTTCAACATCCATATAGACGTAGTAACCTTCCTTGAAATCGCTGATTTCATAGGCAAGTTGTTTTGATCCCCAGAGTTCAGTTTTGAGGATCTCACCGTCATTATCCGTGATCATCTTTTTCGCCCGATCGATGATGCCATTCGTGGTTTCATCATCCAGATCAGGCTGGACGATCAGAATCAATTCATACTGTCGCATTTGGAATCTCCTTTCCTTGGGTTTGCTACTCTTGACCATCTTGGATGGCTGGGTAGTGGAAAGAAACCGATATTAAATTTGGTTTCTTCGTTGTGTTAGTGATCAATTTCCAACACAGTGAAGAAGTATACTCGACACTAAAAAATAGGGCAAGTGGCTATGTAGAGACTTTCACTGCCATTATCAATCTTCTTCATCAATGAGGATGTGTGACAGGATCACTGAAACAAGACTCACGATAATCGAGCCAAACAATGCAGACCAGAAGTTATTGACATAAAAACCAATGTTGAACCAATTTTGAGCGATCTGAGAAGCCAATAGGAATGTGGCAGCATTGAGTACAAAAACAAAAAGACCGAGTGTGAGAAATATGAATCCACATGACAGAAATTTTAGGATTGGTCGAATAATAGCATTAACTAAACCAAGAATGAGGGCCATAACTGAAAATGCTATCCAGGCATCCCCTTCGACTTGAATGCCAGGGACGACCAACACTGCGATATACAATGAGATGGCAATGATCAACCAACGAAAGATTAATTTCATAACTAATTCCTTTCTCTTAAGAATTTTGTTCATCCCTAATCATACCCAAAAAACCGAAGCAAGCGTCGGTTTTCTCAAAAATCTTAGAGCATTGTTTATGTGAAGACTATCCACAACGCCCCTGACAGGACTCGAACCTGTAACCGTTGGATTAGAAGTCCAGTGCTCTATCCAATTGAGCTACAGGGGCATCATTATGCGTCATTATTATAGCACAATCATTCTTATTCTGAGATGGGGCGGATACCTTTATATACCCTAAAACCTGAAAATGTTCGTAAAATTGTTGTGGGTGGACGATGGAGAATCTTGCCAAGTTCTTCAGGCGTCAGAGGTTGATTGCCGTTAGAAAGAAAGATCCTGAAAACCGAATCGACAAGCGCCATACGTTGCGTCAGGAAATCATCTTGATTTGCACAATGTGTGATCAAAACATGTAATAATCCATCCACCTGGGTGACCTCTGCTGTTTTTGGATCAACCCAATCAATGATCTCATCGTTGTCTAAATCCTCAAAGAGGGCCTGGTGCTCCTCACAAAGAAAACTGCGAAGATAAACACGCCAATCTCGGTCATGGTTTTTCCACCATTCAAAATCAATTTTAAAGGGAGATGTGATTTTTGGTTTAATCAGACTGCTGCGTTTCGAATCCATTGAGCTACCTTATCTAAGAACCGTCACGAATACGGAAATAAAGGTCACCAACTGCGATGAAATCAGGATCCGATGATAAAATGCTGAATACAACTCCAGGGGGGCAACGTCGAATGCAATTTAATGCAGAATATAATTCAACACCATGAACATGGCCCTGTGGGTTAAGTTTTGCTAATTCCCGCATAATGCTCATCATTTCAAGGTTTATTGGCTTTGGATTTTTTGCACGTTTTCGCCAAAGTTCATCCAGTATTTCAGTGCTAGGTACAGCAACCGCTATTCTTTCATTGAAATCTGCGGTGATCGTTTGTTTTAACATAGCAAAGACAATTCCGCCGTCAGCACCAATTAACAGAGTTTTAATCCATTCTCGATTAGACCGCTTTTTTTGAGGTTCAATGAAAACTTCACCCGGCTCTTTACTGTGCCTTATCTTTAGAATGCTGCCCGGCATAAGGTCCAATTCTTCATACCAATTACGAAGTCCATAAACATAATCATATGGCCGAACAACCCAAGCGGAGATTTCTTGCCCTTTGGCATCAATAAACTTAAATTTCACCCGAGGAGATTCGAGGGCTGTTGGGAAAAATGATCTTGTTTTCGTTGTCAGGGGAATGCTGCCTATTCGCCAATGTGGATAATTCAAAACGACCAATGTTTCATTTGATGATGTTTTATGCACGTATTGTGCATCTGGTTCAACGAGTTCATCAGATATTTGTTGTTCTGCTCTGATCATATCTTTTGAGAATAATGATCGATCATATTCAGCTGGTTGATAAGTTAATTCCAAGGGCCTTTCCCGGACATATTCTGGTTCAAGACGGTTTAGAAACCATTGAATAACGCCACTTGGCCCAACCTCATCGAAACGTGGATCTTCCTGGAGGGCATAATTTAGTGAGAACTCCACCAGTTCTGTGGGGTCATCTGTATTTACTTCGATTTGTTCAATTAATGCATCCGCTTGCAAAGGATCGCCAGAATGCATGTCCAATATGGCTTCAGCCAGATTTAGATGTCCGATATTGAGTTCGATCAATAATGATTTTGGAAACCAAAGATCCCCAATTCGAATTATGTCTTTGTTTTCGTTCAGCTTATCTTCAAGTTTTGCGTTTATTGCATCACCATAATTTTCAATGATTGCCCCTTCGTCCTGGTCACCCGAATCAATGTGAGATTGTGTATATTGATTTAATTGATGCTCTACGAGGTTAGACGCAAATTGCTGTATTTGACCATTTTCTAAGGCAACAGTGATAACTTTGAGATCGGGTAGTTCAGGATTATTTCCGTTACGAACATTTGTTACCTTGCCACTGACCCACTTTAATGCAGGGAATTGAATACTATCGCCTGATGAATATTCCCCTTTAGGAAGATAAATTTCTCCATTTTCTTGCTGTCTTGCCTGTAATTTTTCTTTCTCACTACGAATGCGTTCGTGAATTAAAGCGCCAGTTAATTTTTTGGAGGTTAATGGGGTTTCCTTTTCCAACAAATATGCATATAAGAATTCAATATCCGATATATCAATATCCAGAGTGTCCCAATAACTCTCGCCAATATTCGTTTCAACAAAATCCATGTACTTGCCTCTATGATATTAATTCAAATTCCAATAATTTATCAGCAGTTGATAATTATACCTCACTTGAACCAAACCACTGAGAGATTCGTGGGCTATTTGATGTAAAACGGTATTAGAATGTATGATACCAAATATTCCAATCAAACAGGAAACAATGATACGTATCCTCACTGACTCAACTGCCGATATACCCGAAGGACTCTGTAAGATTCACCAAATTGAAACAATACCTATGTATTTACATATGAATGGTAAGTCTTATCGAGATGGAAAGGATATTAACCCTGCAGCAATATTCGAGAATGTTGAAAAAACAGGTGTCTTCCCAACAACATCTGCACCTTCTCCTGCAGATTTTATCCAGCGATTTATGAAGGAAGACCCAATAATTTATATAAGTGTATCAGGAAAGCTATCAGCGACTTTTGAAAATGCTCGACGAGCACGGAATGAAGTCAGTCATGACATGATTGACAACATTGATTCATGCAGCATATCTACAGGATATGGTCAAGTCGTGCTTCAAGCTGCAAAGTGGCGCAATGCTGGAGTGGGTTTCAAGGATCTTGGAGATCGTGTTCGCAGCTTGATAAAAAAGACACACGGTATTTTTATTCTGGATACACTTGATTACCTTTATCGAGGGGGGCGTTGTTCCGCTATTGAGCATTTTTTTAGCACTATTTTGAAGATCCGGCCCTTATTAAAAATCCTTCCTGATGGCACCTTAGTTGTTATCCAGAAATTTCGTGGGGCTAGATCCCATGCTGTGAGCGGATTACTCAGATACATCATTAACCAGCTAAATCATTATCAAATTACTCAAATGTTTGTCATGCATTTAAATTGCGAAGATGAAGTGACTTACCTTATGAATGAGGTCAAAGCGCTTGGACACACTGTTGATGTGAGAACAGCCCAGGTTGGATGTGTTTTGGCAATGCATTCAGGTCCAAGACCTTTGGGTATTGCCTATTGTGTGAAGTGAGGAATAACATGGTATATTACCATATCAAAATGACTGATGATTAATCACCAAGCTGACGTGATAAATTCCTTGGAGGTCTGATTTTTGATTGAACGATTTTTTAAGTCTCGATTTAATAGTTTCAAGAGCGCTTTTGTTGGTTGGTGGCATGTAATCAAGACTCAGCACAATGCCTGGATTCATGCCATAGCCACCGTCAGCGTTATTATGATAGCAATATGGTTAAATCTTCCATTACGTGATTGGGCAGTTCTGTTAGTAACAATTACCATGGTTTGGGCAGCCGAATTTCTTAACACAGCATTGGAAATTGTAGTCGATCTTGCAAGCCCAGAATTACATCCCCTTGCGAAAGCAGGAAAAGATGTTGGGGCCGCTGCTGTATTGATTGCAGCCATGTCTGCTGTTGGGATTGGGATTATGCTCTTGGGCCCACCACTTGTCAATAAATTTCACATATTTATTGGAACGCTTTCCAATAATTGAAACTTTTATTTCAAATTTGACGATATTCATCTAAATTCATATAAAAAATTAATATCAAAAAGATAAATATATGCTATACTGCTGTAGATAAATTGAAAAATTAGGAGAATAGAATGATTAATGAACCAATTAATGTAACAGATGAAGCATTTGAAAAGACCGTGCTGGATTCATCCCTTCCAGTAATCGTTGATTTTTGGGCACCCTGGTGTGGCCCGTGCAAGATGGTAGCTCCAACCTTGAAAAAGGTGGCTGAAGAATACGCTGGTGAACTGCTTGTAGCAAAGGTTAACACTGACCAAAATGCCGATTGGGCAATGAAATACGGGGTACAGGGTATTCCTACGATGTTGTTACTATTCGACGGCAAAGTTGTCAATCGACAGGTAGGTGCATTACCTGAGCCAATGCTTCGAGATATTATCGGTCAATTTCTTGAAGTGACAAAACAGCATCAAAATTAATAATTTTTGATTTAATAAAAAAAAGGCGCTAATTCAGCGCCTTTTTCGATTTATGCTTATAGACGTGTTATATCTGCACCTAATTCCCTGAATTTCAAATCAACATCCTGGTACCCCCTGTCAATCTGACTGACATTACGAATGATGCTTTCGCCTTTTGCAGAAAGTGCAGCCAAAACTAAAGCCATCCCTGCGCGAATATCCGGGCTTTCCAGTTGTTCACCTGATAGTTGGGTTGGTCCCTGAACAATACAGCGATGAGGATCACAAAGAACGATCTGTGCACCCATGCCTACAAGTTTGTCAGTGAAATACATTCGCGAAGGGTACATCCAATCGTGAAATAGTATGCTTCCCTGGGATTGTGTTGCAATAACTATGGCGATACTCATCAAGTCAGTAGGAAATGAAGGCCAGGGCATTACAGAAATTACAGGGATTGCATTGCCAAGGTCAGGCTCGATCCTAAGTTCTTGTTCATCCGGAACAATTATGTCATCACCTTCTGTTTCCCAGGTTACTCCTAAACGCTTCATAACGAGATGGATCATATCAAGATGTTTAATACCAGCATCCTTGATTCGGATGGACCCATTTGTTACAACCGCCGCCCCAATATAACTGACAACCTCTAAATAATCAGGTCCGATCGTAAATTCACCACCTCCCAAGGTGTCAACACCAGTGATATGCAAGGTGTTCGAACCGATATTATCTATTTTTGCACCAAGTTGATTAAGAAAAAGGCATAGTTCCTGAATATGTGGTTCACTCGCTGCGTTTCTAAGATATGATTCACCTTTCGCCAGCACACAAGCCATAAGGGCATTTTCTGTAGCCGTTACAGATGCCTCATCAAGAAGAATATCAGAACCAACCAATTCCTTTACACTGAAGTGGAATTGGTTATCTTGATACGATGTAGTAACGCCTAACTTTGAAAGGGCAAGGATATGGGTGTCCACACGACGTCGTCCAATGACATCTCCACCAGGAGGGGGCAGGTAAAGTTCACCTACGCGGCTTGACAAAGGACCAGCAAGTAATATTGAAGCACGAATTCGTCGACATAAATTTGGATCTAAATCAGCAGGACGAATATCGCTGGCATCTAGTTGCAGGGAGGAATCGTCAATCCAATTAATTTTTACGTTCAGGCTTTCCAATAACTTAATCATGGATTGAACATCAAGAATCTTAGGGACATTATGGAGGGTCACAATTTCAGGTGTAAGCAGGCAAGCTGCTAACAACGGTAGGGTTGCGTTTTTGTTTCCTGAAGGCTTCAGCACACCACTTAAGGGAACTCCGCCATGTATAATAAATTTTTCCATATTAACTCCTTAGATGTTGACTAAATTATAATTCAAACCATGAGTATTTATTTAATAATCGCTAAAGTTGTATCGGGAATTGTATTTGCTTCCATTGATCTGAAAAGCACTGGTTTGATCCCTCATTTTAGCAACGAAGCATCCATTTCTAGTAGAAGCCAGAGTAAAACGACTGCCGTTACAGCATTCGTTTTTGGGGTCACAGCAGTGTTAAACATTATGTTTTTAACCCACTCACAATCAACTCCAGCTTTAATTCACGGTATTACAACACTACAAATAGTGAGTATTGTCGCATACTATGATTTATTGACAGGCCATATACCAGCATTAACGCTGATTTGCGCTGCTATCTTCGGTTGGATGCCTTTTTTATTGAACTATCAAATTAATTTGTTTCTTATTGGCGGACTGAGCAACCTTTTGATAGCATGGATCATTTATCGTTTTGGTGTTCTTTATCCTCAAAAGAGCACTCAAAAGGCCGAAAAATTTCCTGCTTTTGGTTATGGTGATATCTATGGACTAGGGGCAATAGGATTTCTACTCGGATTTCCAGCCAGTTTTTGTGGTTTAATCCTAACTTTAATTTTCAGTTTATTCGGTGCGTTAGTTACTTCAACAACCAAGAAACAAACCTATCTCCAAATCCGCGTCAGGCTGGGTGTTTACATGTTTCTTGCTGCTGCATTGATTCTGACTTTTATGCTGTTCAATGGGTATTAAAGAAATCTTTCGAATTTTCTAAAATTATCGTCAAAATCAGATTTTAATTTTTCTGCAATTTTATTAAATTCATCTTTATCCTGCCAGGTTTTTGAAGGATATAATAGCTCATTGGGAATACCTGGAATTTCATCAGGAACAGTGACATTAAATATTGGATCGATATGATAATTGGATCCACAATATTCTCCTTTCAAAATCCAATTGATCATTCGTCGAGTGTAGGGGATAGGCATGCGTGTACCGAAATTATAATTACCACCAGTCCACCCAGTGTTGACAAGCCAAATTTGACTTTCGTGTTTGACCATCTTTTCTTCTAGTAATTTCGCATAGATATTAGGTGTTAAAGGCAAAAATGGTTCTCCAAAGCAAGTGGAAAATGTAGCCCTGGGCTTTTGTCCTAACCCACGCTCAGTTCCAGCGACTTTTGATGTGTACCCGGATAGAAAATAATAAATAG
>CAYTXE010000038.1:0-21400 GCA_964441045.1 uncultured Candidatus Brevefilum sp. | reverse complement strand
GTGCCCTTATTGATGCAGCGGTTGAAATTTGACCCGGCTTTGGCTTCGCCCATCCTCGTGACGACCACCACGGATACACTGGGTTATTTCTTTTATCTGGGGTTGGCGACGCTAATGATTGCCAGCTTGGTATAATGTAATGGGAGAGTGCGCAATGGATGTCATTCAATGGTTGTTATCAGGTGATCCCTGGGTGGTTTATCGCACCAGGCTGGATATTCTTGGTGAAGGCCCAGAATCGCCAGAAGTGAAATCAGTATATGCTGAAGTGTCAGCCAATCAAAAGATCCAATCGCTGTTGGATGAATTGACCGCCTGGCCTGGGGCTGCACTTAAGAGTCACAAGAAAGCTGGGCATTTGCTGCACAAGCTGGTTTTCATTGCAGACCTGGGATTGAAGGATGACATCCCTCATGTGGCAAAGATCCTGAAGAAAGTGAAGCATCATACCGCTGATGAAGGGCCGTTCCAAATCATCGTCAATCTTCCTAAACATTTTGGGGGAAGTGGTGAGGATGAATTAAGCTGGATGCTGTGTGATGCGGGATCAAGCCTTTATGCTATGGCAAGAATGGCTGGGATAGATGACCCAATGGTGCTTAAGTCGGCGGACTATCTGGCTGGGCTGGCTCATGATCCGATTGGATGGCCGTGTGCTGTGACGGCAAGTTTAGGTCATTTCCGCGGCCCTGGCAAGAAGGGCGATCCCTGTCCCTATGCCAACCTGCTGATGGTAAAGGCTTTACTGCCTTTTGGAGGCAGGTACGGTGAGGAAATACAAATGGGAGTGGAGACATTATTGGATTTGTGGACCAGGCGCCGCACTGTCAAACCTTACCTGTTTGCAATGGGGTCCGGGTTTACTAAACTTAAAGCCCCTCTGATATGGTACGACATCCTGCATGTGATGGAAGTGCTGTCGCAAATCCCGGCAGCCCGAAAACATCCAGCGGTTAAGGAAATGGCGCATATCATAAGGGGAAAAGCGGACGCTGAAGGCCGTTTTACACCTGAATCGATCTGGATGGATTGGCGAGGGTGGGATTTTGGACAGAAACGCGCGCCGTCCCAATGGTTGACTTTCCTGGCAGTCCGGATTTTAAATCGGTTCAATTAACCATCCTTTTGATTATGATCAATATCCATGGGTGATGTTTCTGACACCCATGGATATTTTTGTGTAGGAGAGATTTTTCAGAAATCTCTCCGTTCATTGGAACAACTCTATTCACAGGAGAGAGTATGGAGTTGTTCGGTTGCAGGTTCAGACAAGAAAAATGACGCATGTTGTGGATGGAAAGCCCCCATGTCCTTAGCCGAAGAAGTATATAGCTCATCCTCGCTTGACAAACATTAACAATATACTATAATCAATATATGAATATATGCTCATATAATCAAGATTTATAAGGGAAGATGATGGATATCCAGATTACCGATAATAATTTTAAAGAGATGACTAAAGAGGTCATCGAGACCATGGCAGAGAGTTTTAAAGCTCTGGCAGATCCTACCCGTCTGCGCATCCTGGCTCTGTTATTCGCCGGGGAGCGAAGCGTGGGTGACCTGGCAGCGTACCTGAAAGTGTCACAAAGCGGGGTTTCGCATCAACTACGGCTCTTACGCACCCTCGACATTGTCCGCTACCGCAAGGAGGGACGTGAGGTTTTTTATACCCTTGCGGATGATCATGTGCGTGAAATCCTAATACTGACCCTTGAACATATCTTATACGATTGAGGTTTTTAAATTTAATGGCTGTTTCGATTTTTCGTATTATTGGTTTAGATTGTCTTGAATGTGCAAAAGGCCTGGAAGCTTCTATTGCGGCTATGTCAGATGTCGAAGAAGCGAAATTACAATTCTTCGATGGTACCCTCACCGTGCAGGGCGATGTCGATGAACGCGAAATGCGCAAACAGATCTCCAAATTGGGCTACAGCATGGAAGACGCCGATCAATCTACAACCGGAACGGTTGATGAAACAAATGCATTAAAGGGATTTTGGCGTTATATCATACAGCAGCTGGAAACGCAATTAACTTTGATCGCGGCTGGGATCGTTCTGTTGTCTTTGGTTTTTGACTGGCTTCTATTCCCGGACTGGACGGTTATCAGCCTGCAGATAGGCGCTTTGGTGCTGGCTGGCTGGCCCATCGCCCGTCGTGGTCTGGCTACCTTGTGGACAAACCATACTTTCAACATCAATTTCTTGATGACAATCGCTGGTATAGGTGCTGTTGTGATTGGCGAGTATTTTGAAGCTGCTTCGCTGATCTTGCTGTTCAACCTGGCGGAAGCCCTGGAAGGCTTTACCAATGAACGTGCAAGGGGAGAACTGACGAACTTAAAGGCTTTGAGCCCTACCCATGCGATTAAACTTGAGAATGGTCAAGAAATTGTGATCCCGGTGGATAATTTGGCTGTAGAGGATCGAATTTTAGTAGGTTCTGGTGAACGAATCCCCATGGATGGTGTGATCCTTGAAGGGGAGAGCGATGTGAACCAGGCCCACATCACAGGAGAGAGTCTGCCAGTTTGGAAGAATCCTGGTGATGAAGTCTTCAGCGGCACAGTGAACGGCAGTGGGCAGTTGATTCTTGAGGTGACCCGCCTGGTTGGGGACAGCACGCTGCACCGGATTATCGAAATGGTGACGGGAGCACAATCCCGGCATTCACGAAGCCAAAAATTCATTGATCGATTTGCCAGGTATTACACTCCCGCTATGGTAATCCTGGCGATCCTGGTCGCGATAATTCCACCATTATTTTTTAACGAAACCTTTCTGAACCTGGCTGATGGAACCCATGGATGGCTGTACCGTGGATTGGTGCTTCTGGTGATTAGCTGTCCCTGTGCTTTGGTGATTTCAACACCTGTGACGATGGTGGCAAGTTTAACGAAAGCTGCACGTGAAGGTGTTTTGTTTAAAGGTGGAATTTTCGTGGAAGCTTTATCAAAGGTGAAAGTCTTTGCTTTTGATAAAACCGGCACACTCACCCAGGGGCAGCCAAAGGTGGTTGCCTGTAAGGACCTGGCATGCCAGGGGGCTTCTGTGTGTGATGCCTGTGATGACATGATGGCTTTGGCATATGCCCTGGAGCGGCACAGTACCCATCCTCTGGCAAAAGCCATTATTGCAGAAGCTACACGTCGCCAGGTTACATCACGCTATCCCCCAGTGGAAAATCTGGTCACCCGGGGTGGTTTGGGGTTGGAGGGGAGAATTAATGGACGAAAGATGACGATTGGCAGCTTGAGGCTTTTTGAACAAGAACATGATGTACCAATGATCGTTCATAGCTGGGTTGAAAAGGCAGAATCTGAGGGTCAGACAGTGATGTTGTTGTGCGATGGGAGAAAAGTGCGTGGATTTATAGCAGTTGCAGATACAGCTAGGTCTGCTGCCCGGGATGTGGTGAAAGAATTGAACACATTGGGTAAGGAAACGGTCATGTTGACAGGGGATAATGTCACAGTTGCCCGAGCGGTTGGAAGGGCGATCGGGTTGGACGATGTCAGAGCAGGATTACTTCCGGGAGATAAACAACAGGCTGTGACTGGTCTGCGGGTTCAGTATGGTTCCGTGGCTATGGTTGGGGACGGGATCAATGATGCCCCCGCCTTGGCTTCCGCTGACCTGGGGATTGCCATGGGCGGAAGCGGCAGCGCACAGGCGATGGAGACTGCGGACATCGTATTGATGGCAGATGATATCCAAAAATTGCCCTTTGCAATTAAAATCTCACAATTTGCCAATCGATTGGTTCGTCAGAATATCATCTTTAGTTTGGGGAGCAAACTCCTGGTGGCTGTGATTGCCTTACTCGGTTATGCACCTTTGTGGTTGGCAGTCATTGTGGATATAGGTGTCTCGCTGTTGGTCACGTTTAACGGTTTGCGGGTGATACGTGTGAAATCTTAGCGCTTGGATTGTAGGTTGCTTGGCTATCTAAATTGTTTTTTCCAGCTGCCAGCGGGAGGTTGCTAAATAATGGAACAACGGAGATATGATACAATCTACTCGTAACCGTAACTTAATTAGATCATCTTATCTCAAAGGAGGAATCGCGTCCTATGGCAAATGGAAAATCATTCAAACTCACTTATGCAACCATGTTCACCCCACCGGAAGAATTGCACACGCGCTTTGCCGAGGCGATGGCAGTGCTGAAGGGCAAATTGGGTCAGGAATATCCGATGTTCATTGGTGGAGAGGAACGTTTCACCGATGAAAAAGTTAAAGCCTATTCTCCCATCAACAAGGAAATGCATCTGGCAACATTTCAGAAAGGCAGCGTAAAAGAAGCGGAAGATGCCATCGCTGCAGCCCGCGGAACTTTTCCAAAGTGGAGCCGGATGAATTGGGATGAGCGGGTTTACCTGCTGCGGAAAGCAGCAGACATCATTGATCAGCGCCTTTTTGAGATTGGTGCGGTAGTCACCCTGGAAGTAGGGAAAAACCGCATGGAAGCACTGGGTGATGTCGCTGAAACAGCGGAATTAATTCGCTATGCCTGCAGCCAGATGGAAGCCAGCCAGGGCTACAAGGCCAAGATGGGTAAGGACCCTTTAATTGGTTATGATTCCACGAACACATCCGTTCTCAAACCTTATGGAGTTTGGGTTGTCATCAGCCCTTTCAACTTCCCTGCTGCGCTCACCGGCGGACCTTCTGGCGCGGCGCTGACGGCGGGGAACACCCTGGTGATCAAGCCTGCCTCCGCCACTACCTGGACCACTGTCTTGCTGGTCGACTGCATGCGGCAGGCAGGCATCCCTGAAGGGGTGGTTAACTTTGTTTCTGGACCCGGCTCAACCGTTGGGAAGGCGTTGGTGGAATCCAAAGATGTTGATGGGCTGACTTTCACAGGCTCATTTGATGTAGGGATGGGGATTTACCGTACCTTTGCCCAGGGTGATTACATTCGACCCACCATACTGGAGATGGGCGGTAAGAATCCCGCCATTGTCTCCAAAAATGCCAACATCGAAGATGCTGCTGTCGGCATTGTTCGCTCGGCCTTCGGTCTGCAGGGTCAGAAGTGTTCTGCCTGCTCGCGAGTTTTTGCAGCTGAGGAAATTTTTGATCAGCTCGTTGACCGGGTGGTCACATTGACGGAAAAACTCACCATAGGCGATCCGGCTGATCGAGAGACCTACATGGGTCCCGTTGTGACGAAAAAGGCTTATGAGGACTTCCAGACATTCTGCGCAGAACTCAAAGAAGCCGGCAGGCTCCTGACCGGTGGTGAAGTCCTTACTGAGGGAGACTTCGGGAAAGGATATTACTGTCAGCCAACGGTTGCGGTCGATGTGCCGATCACACACCGCCTTTGGACACACGAAATGTTTGTGCCAATTACCCTGATCCATCCAGTGAAGGATATCCATGAAGCCATAACGCTGGCAAACAGCACTAAATATGGTTTAACGGCAGGATTTTACGGCTCTGAGGAAGAAGTAGGCTGGTTCTTTGACAATATTAAGGCTGGTGTGGTTTATGCCAACCGACCGCAAGGCGCAACAACAGGTGCATGGCCTGGCTTCCAACCCTTTGGCGGCTGGAAAGGCTCCGGTGCCAGTGGCAAGAATGCCGGAGGCTTATATTATCTTCCACTGTACATGCATGAACAAAGTCGGACATTTATTCGCCGAGTTTAACCGATAAACGATAGACGATTTGACGTCAACCGGATGGCGAGTTCGTCAGCCATCCGGTTTCTAAATTACTGATGATACGATATTTATTCTCACGGATTGGCTGTTTGATGCTGCTGGTCGGCGCGATCTTTCTCGTTTTAGGTGTCGCAGCGGTGCGTTCTGGACAGCCAGCTTTCAACTATTTGTTGTTTGGCGCCTTATTATCGATTTTGGGATCTGTACTTTGGAATAAACTGCGTTCCAAAAAGCGCCGTAATACCCGCTTCTCGCTTTTCAGAAAAGAAGACGAGCAAGAGGACGATAATGGAAAGGATGATAACGGCTGGAGTGATTGGTAATATGACAAAACTAATTTCATTAACTGAGGCCATTCAAAAGCATGTCCATGAGGGGAATATGCTGTATGCCAGCGGATTTACACATCTGATCCCTTTTGCAGCCGGGCATGAGATCATCCGGCAGAAGATCAGAAATTTAATCCTGGCTCGGGCTACACCGGACCTGATCTATGACCAAATGGTCGCAGCAGGCTGTGCACGCAAGGTTGTTTTCTCGTATATGGGCAACCCTGGTGTGGGCTCCCTGAGGCGGGTCAGGGCTGCGCTTGAGGCAGGCGAGCTTGAATGGGAGGAGTATTCCCATTTCAGCATGATCAGCCGGCTGCAGGCAGGTGCCAGTGGATTGCCGTTCATGCCTATGAAGCAAACCGGTGCGCTGGACCTGGTGCGTAATAATCCGAATTACCAGCACGTAGCCGACCCTTACACTGGTGAAGAGGTGATCGTGGTGCCTCCTTTGAAGCCGGATGTTGCCATTGTGCACGTACAACGTGCAGACGTTCAGGGGAATGCCCATGTATGGGGGATTCTGGGAGAGCAGCGCCTGGCGGCTTTTGCGGCAGAGCATGTGATCTTGACCGCCGAAGAGATTGTTGATGAAGCCGTGATCCGCTCTGATCCAAACCGAACCTTGATCCCGGGGCTGGTTGTGGATGCCGTGTGCCATGTACCTTTCTGCGCGCATCCCTCCTACACCCAGGGGTATCACGACCGGGACAATGACTTTTACCTGGCCTGGGACGAGATCAGCAAAACGGAAGAAGGCGTCCGGGCATACCTAAAAGAATGGGTTTATGATCTGCCGAATCGGGAGGCTTATTGGGAAAAACTTGGACCGGATGTCCATCAGCGATTGCAGGCTGGTGAGCGCTATTCAGAACCGGTCAACTATGGGAATTATTGAGATTGGGAAATTTTATGAGTGATCAAGCCTATAATCCGAAAGAATTAATGGTGGTCAACGCGGCCAGGCTCCTGCGGGATAATGACGTGGTTTTTGTGGGTGTCGGCATCCCCAACCTGGCATGCAACCTGGCCAGGCGCACGCACGCCCCCAACCTGCAGATGATCTATGAAGCAGGCGTGATCGGTGCGCAGCCTTCCCGATTGCCTTTATCCATAGGCGATCCCTCCCTCGTATCCGGATCGCTTTCCGTGTGCAGTATGTATGATGTCTTCACACTTTATTTGCAGCGCGGTAATGTGGATGTGGGTTTCCTGGGTGGGGCACAAATTGATCAGTATGGCAATATCAACGCCACCGTGATTGGTGACTACCACCATCCCAGGGTGCGTTTGCCTGGCTCGGGTGGCTCCATGGAGATCGCAGCCTGGGCGAACCGCTGCTACATTATCACACCACACCAGAAACGGCGTTTCCCTGCCCGAGTTGATTTTCATACATCGATTGGGTTTCTCTCCGGCGGGGATACCCGCAAAAAGACCGGTGTGCGCGGCGGTGGACCGGCTGCAGTGGTGACCAATTTGGGGTTGATGCAGCCCGATCCAACAGGAGAGCTGGTGCTGACAGGGATGCATCCCGGGGTGACATTTGACCAGATTCAGGAGAACACGGGCTGGGCACTCAAGCAGGCAGAGGATTGTGTGATCACGAAATCCCCGAACGCAGAAGAACTGCGCATCCTGCGGGAAGAGTTGGACCCGATGGGCATCTATATCTAAGTGTGACCGTTGGAGTAGAAAAAATTGGAAAAGCCTATGGAAAAAGAAATTCACGTACTGGTGACTATTAAGCTATCTAAGGAGCAACGCGCTCGCCTGGATGATATCGCTGAAGAGATTCAATTAAACATTATCTCAGCAAAGGCTCCTGAGGACATCCCGGATGAAATCTGGGAAGAAACAGAAGTATTGTATACTGATGGGATCCTTCCCGACCCAGAAAAAACGCCAAATCTTAAATGGATTCAATTCCAATTTGCAGGGATTGATCCTTTTTTCTCCCATCCTTTGATGCAAAAAAGGGATTTAATAGCCACAACGATGAGTGGGGCGATCACCAGCCAGGTCGCAGAATATGTCATGATGACCATCCTGGTTTTTGGGCAAAAGCTTCCCCTGCTGTCTCACTATCAACGGGAACAGATGTGGCCCGATCATGAGGAAAAACACCAGTCGCTCATGCCGGTTGATCTGCGGCACAGCACGGTGGGGATCCTTGGCTATGGAAGCATTGGCAGGCAGGTGGCGCGCCTGTTGCAGCCCTTTGGAGCGACGATTCTAGCGACGAAGCATGACGTAATGCACCCGGAGGATACAGGCTATATCCCGGAAGGAATGGGGGATCCGCATGGGGACCTCTTTGATCGGTTATATCCAATTGAAGCACTGCACAGCTTGCTTGCCGAGAGTGATTTTGTGGTGGTGGCTTTACCGTTGACGAATGCTACATTTCATCTCCTGGACGAAAACGCCTTTGAAGCGATGAAGCAGTCCGCTTACCTGATCAATGTCGCTCGGGGGGCCGTGGTCGATCAAGCGGCGCTGGTGGGTGCTTTGCAGTCCAAAAAAATCGCCGGGGCTGCCCTGGATGTATTCGAAGAGGAACCACTGCCAACTGACAGTCCCCTGTGGGAAATGGACAATGCGATCCTCAGCCCGCATATTGCAGGGCTGAGCCGTTCACTGGAAGCAGAGACACTGACGCTATTTATTGAAAATCTTAACAGATTTTTAGCTGACCTCCAACTTTTAAATCAAATTGATTTAACAAAAGAATATTAGAGATATTCTTCACAATGAGCATGGTGATGTAAATTGGTGTCCAAATGCACTGATGCTTTGAGTGGATATTTTGTTGCATGCGGTGATTAGAATTACTGCACAAATGTTCCAATTATTCTCCATGCATGGTAAAATCAGTTCATGGATTTATTTGATCACGCCATGCAGGAACGCATGCAGCATGAAGCCCCCCTGGCGGACCGCATGCGCCCTCAGACCCTTGATGAGATCGTTGGACAGGATCATATCATTGGTGAGGGGTGCCTGCTGCGGCGCGCCATCCAGGCTGATCGTCTGTTTTCGTCCATCATTCTCTATGGCCCCCCTGGTACGGGTAAGACCACCCTGGCACGGGTTATCTCCAACTTGAGCAAAGCGCATTTTGAGAACCTCTCGGCTGTATTGGCAGGTGTGGGTGACCTGCGTAGAGTGATCGCCGAAGCAACCGACCGCCGGCGATTGTATCAGCACCGAACCATCCTGTTCATCGATGAGGTCCACCGTTGGAATAAGTCCCAGCAGGATGCGCTTCTACCCCATGTTGAAACGGGCTTACTCACCCTGATCGGAGCCACCACCCAGAATCCGTACTTTGACGTGATCAAAGCGCTGGTCTCACGCTCCCGCATCTTTGAATTGAATTCCCTGACAGAACTTGATATCCAGGCTATCCTCATTAAAGCGGTTAATGACCCGGAGAATGGATACGGAAACCTCAAAGTTGACCTGGCACCAGATGCAATGGCGCACCTGACACGTATGGCGGGGGGCGACGCCCGTAACGCATTAAATGCCCTGGAACTGGGGGTTGAGACCACACCACCAGGTGCGGATGGAGTGATCAGGATTGGAGTGGACGTGGCGCAGGATTCCATCCAGAAACGCGCCGTGCTGTATGATAAAAATGATGATGCCCACTATGATACGATCTCTGCTTTCATCAAATCGGTGCGCGGCTCTGACCCAGACGCGGCGCTTTATTGGCTGGCGAAAATGCTCTATGCGGGAGAGGACCCTCGTTTTATCCTGCGGCGTTTGATCGTCCTTGCGGGTGAAGATATCGGCATGGCGGACCCCATGGGGCTGGTGGTGGCGAATGCCGCCGCCCAGGCGTATGAATATATTGGGCTGCCGGAAGGGGTCTTCCCAATCACCGAAGCGACGATCTACCTGGCGACCGCGCCCAAGTCTAATTCCGCTTTTGCCTACCATGCTGCGCTGCATGAGATCGAAGAGAATGGTGCTGGTCCCATACCCATCCACCTGATGGATGCCAGTCGGGATGCTAAAGGTTTAGGGCACGGGAAGGGCTATGATTACCCTCATAACCACGATGGACATTGGACACCGCAGCAATATCTTCCAAAGACGATTCTTGGGCGGGTCTTCTATGAGCCGTCGGATCAAGGGTATGAAGCCGAGGTGGGGGAACGGCTGCGACGTTGGCGTGAAGCACAAGCCAAAGCCCTGGCAGACTTGAAAAGGGACTCAGGGGAAAGTTAATTTAGAGCTTGTCAACCACGTCCCTTAAAATTCTCACAGTTTTTATGTAAATTCTCAATTATGCAGACCCCCGGGATTTATCATGTGTCTTGTCTATGAGGCGCACTTCACTAAAAAATCCCGGGGGTCTTAATCAGTGGATTTTACCGGTTCATGGTGATAGCACCCCTTTTTCTTTTCCGACCTATTTGATTTCATCTGTGCCGTAGATATAAATTATAATTATTCGATATCATGCCAAAAAGGAGCTGACGTGGAGCAATATCGCATTTCACCAAAGTCTCAGGTAGACCTGAGCGAATATGAAACAAGCTATAAGGGTGAGCTTGATAAGAAAACTGGAAAAGCACAGCTTAAAGAGCATACTTTAGCATTAAGTGATATTCAGGAATTGATGTATGCAGAACACAAGCAAAAATTACTCATTGTCCTGCAGGGGATTGATACCAGTGGTAAAGACGGTACGATCGAACACGTCTTTGGGGATGTGAATCCGCAAGGTACGAAGGTGATCAATTTCAAGGTCCCCACCAAGAAAGAGTTAGATCATGACTATCTCTGGCGGGTGCACCAGCACACCCCGGGGAAGGGTGAAATCGTGATTTTCAATCGTTCTCATTATGAAGATGTTTTGGTTGTGCGTGTGCACGATATTGTCCCGGAAGATGTTTGGAAGAAACGATATGATCAAATCAATGATTTTGAGCGGCTTCTGGCAGATGAGGGCACAACAATCCGTAAATTCTTCCTGCACGTCAGTAAACAAGAACAGGCTAAACGTTTTCTAGCGCGGCTTGACCGCCCTCAAAAGCGATGGAAATTCAATCCAGGCGACCTGGAAGAGCGTGAGTACTGGGATGATTACATAGCGGCCTTTGAGGATGTGCTCAGCAAGACAAGTACACCCTGGGCACCCTGGTATGTGGTCCCCGCTGACCGTAAATGGTACCGCAATCTGGTGGTTGCTTCAGTGGTCCTGGATTCCCTGAAAAGCCTGGATATGCAGTTCCCAGAAGAAGTACCCGAGATCGACTCATATCGCAGCCAACTCACAGCGATGATCGGAGAAGAAGCAGCGTGATGAAGGGGACGTCTGGCGATTCTCCTCGTTATGTGATTGCAGGCTGCCTTAACCGGGATTTCATCCTGCCCATTACAGGTCAACCACAGATTGATATCCTGGGTGGGAATTTAACCTATGCAGCAGTTGGACTCAACCTATGGCAAGAGGCGGGGGGGTTGCTTGCCCGAGTCGGGGAGGGTTTTCCTGTACAGTGGTTGGATCATCTTGAATCGCTTGGTTTCGACCTCTCCGGTGTAAAGGTGCTTTCACAACCCCTGGATGTACGGCGTTTTTTGGCACACGAGGATGTCAGGACTACGTATACCCAGAACCCAATACAGCATTTTGCTGATAGAAGATTAGCTTACCCGCCAGCATTGCTGGGATACAGGGATGCCCGTCCGAGCCATGCCAGTCGAACGATGCCCTTGAAGCATTCCATTCAAATCTCTGATGTCCCGGAGTCCTATCTTGACTGCAGTGCTGTGCATATCTGTCCAATCGACTACCTGTCGCACCTGGTCTTACCCTCATTGTTTAGACAGGGGCAGGCTTCAACCATTACCATGACCGCTGATTCGGGGTATATGTCGCCATCGTTCTGGGAGGAGATTCCTGGTTTGCTTTCGGAGCTCACGGCTTTTATCACCAGTGAAGCGGACATCCGCAGTTTGTTCCAGGGGCGTCAAACGGATATATGGGAGATGGCTGTCATCCTGGCTGGCTATGGACCGGAATATATCCTGATTGAAACAGCATCCCAGGGATATTGTCTGTTTGATCGCATCAGCGGAAAGAGATGGATGGTGCCCAATTACACGGCTCAAGCGGTCGATCCAGCAGGTTGTTCGGATGCTTTTGCAGGTGGATTCCTGGCTGGTTACCGACAGAATTACAATGCTCTTGAGGGAACATTGAAGGGCAGCATTGCAGCCTCAATGGTGCTGGAGGGCAGCGGACCCTTTTTCGCCCTGGAAGCGATGCCGGGATTGGTTGACCGGCGGTTGTGTGCTTTGCGAGAGCGGGTTCAGGTAATTTAAATCAACCGATGGGGTAAAAAATTAATTAGAATTTAAACAGTGTAATTTTATCAAACCAGGCCTGGCGTGTTAACTTGCGTATCCGTTTTACGATCAATTTGATTCTTTCCGCCTGAGTAGGCTGGTTAGGGTATTGATCCAAATGATAAGTTTTGACACTTTCTTTTTGGGCTTGTTTTTCTTTTGGGATGAAATGGATCAATTTTTGAGTATGCTCTTTTTCAACATCCTGAAGGCTGTACTGATCCAGCTGATAGGCGTTGACAATTTGTAGGATCTGCCTTCTTGCACTGGGCAGAAGATTAATCAATGTCTGAGCGCGTTCTATCGGTGTTTCAGAAAGATCAAGCGGTTGCCCAAGTATTCTTATGGATCGACCCAATTGTCGATAAGCTCTTTCTGCAGGTGAGAATTGCGCCTTGAAACTCCATCGCCGCAGCCATTTGGGGATATCTTTGCCGTCCTCGTCTAAGTGGTTTTCCAGGAGAATAGGCAGGGATCTAATATTCACTTTGATATATTTAGGCAGCAGCACTACGGCAAGGACGATCAATAGAAGGATCCCACCGATAGCAATAAAATCCCAAAATGAATACCTTATGCTTTTTTCAGAATCAGGTTGTTCGGACGGGTCTTGATCGTCAAGTTCGGAAACGACTGGGGGAACATCATCTTCAGAACCACCGGTATCGAGAAGGGGTTCCATCATCGGCAGGTTATCCTGAAAGGTTTCGTCGTAGGATTCCGCAATTGGTGGAATCACACCAGGCAGGAACAGCGCCGGTTCGGAGACTGTGGGTTCAAAGGTCACCCAACCGTATTCTACGAAGTAGACTTCGGGCCAAGCGTGACTGTTTTTTCCCCGCACCGTATAAGCATTCGTTTGGAAATCATAAGATCCTTCCGCATAACCCACTGACAGGCGTGCTGGAATACCCAAGGATCGCAGCATTAAAACTTGAGCGGTAGCATAATAATTACAAAAACCCATCTTTTCTTCGAATAGGAACCATTCGATTGGGTCTACACCAGATGGCGAGGGGGGCATTGTCCGGGAGTAGTCGATAAAGATTCGCAGATACCGCGTGATGGCAAAGGCTATGGAATAGGGACTGTCTATCCCCTCAGCGATGTTCTCAGCCAGAGCTTTAATTTCTGGTGAAAAATCCTCAGGCAGTTGCAGGTATCGATTCATCACCCATCCAGGATAGTCTGTGGATGTTTCGTAAAGATTGGCGACGGTGAGAAGGCTGATGTTGGATTCAACCTGGTAGCTATCGCCAGCAATCAATTCAGGTTCGGGAAGCAGCGCGATCAAGTCTTCCCTTGATATGGAGATCGGCTGTGTGATTGCATAAACAGGAACACTGACCCAGATAGGCGTTCCAGGTGCATAGATGTTTGCAGTGTGATCAGCCTTGGTTGAAATGGTGTATTTCACCATCAGAACATCTTTCCATCTTGGATATTGAATGTTGAAATTATCCGAGAAGAGTCGAAGTCGCTGGGTACCGGGGCTGGTTGACCAGGTTCCATCTTCATAGAAATCATAGCTGCGTGCCCGCCAATAATTGCGGTAACCATCAATCTCTTTTGATTCAGGTTGAACAATGAAAACGATCTCTTCGCTGTCTGGTGTGCCTGTTCCTAATGCCATGGAATCGCTGGAAAAATCGTTTCTTGTGATAGATGTATATGCTTCAAAGGTGAAGATTTCTACAATTGGATCCGTCAGGCGTTCCCATTGTTTTGTTATAGACCTCCAGAGGGTTGAATAACGGCGGTTTCTCTGTGTTTCGATGGGAATGAGGATAGCAATAAAGAGCATGCAGGCAGCCAGGATTACTAAAACCTTAGAGAGGTCAGTTTGGATCCTCGCTGTGACTTGAATCCCCTCATGCTGCCATTTTTGTTGATAATGCAGAAAAGCCATTCGACCAATGAGGAGTAAGAAAAGAAAGAGAAAAGATATCAGGAACCGAGAATTACGGCCGGGATCCTGGTCATAATGACCAAATACCAGAATGGTAATCAAGAGTGGGACGATGGATATCCAGGTCCACCCTTTGCGTATCAGGATAAAAGCTGAGATGGACCCGAGCGTCCACAACAAAATGGCCATAATGGTCACGAATAGGATTGAGTCAGAGATATCACTCCCATAGACGAGTTGGTTAATTGTGATCCGCAGCCGCCAACCAAGGTAGTTCAATATCCGATAGCGCCAGCTCATATCTGATTTGACTGTTGTGCCAAACAGGAAAGCATACAAGAAAGTCCCGTAAACAGTTGAGAACAGCATCGCGATCAGGGGTGAAAAGCGGCTGTATCCTAATGCCAACCCGGTCAACCCAGCGAAGAAGGATAAATAGACCAGGATATGCAAATCACTTGTCCATTTCGTAGCTTCCAACCGGCTACCGATCAGCGTGATCGCTACTATAGCGATCAGGGCAGTCCAGATGTCCCACCAGCGCTTTTTAGGGTGATTTAACGCTGTTTTTTTCATAGTATGAGTCAGTTCAAGTAGTAACTTTTCATTAAATTTTAGAAAGAGTGTTAAAAAATGTTGAAGGTGATTATATTTTTGTGAATTAGTCACCCATGCCAATATTTTACCAATTTATGTTAGGGAAAGTATTGTTTTTTCCATTGGGCAATTTACACTGCAAATCATTTATTTTTGGAAAAGAATTCGAAAACCATTTCAAAAAAATATTAGATTTTCTTTAAGAAATTTCCGATCTTCTCCAGTGCCTTCTCAATCAATTCATAACTGGTGGCATAAGAACAGCGTACAAAGCCGCTTCCCGCATCGCCAAAAGCAGAACCAGGGACAACCGCCACTTTTTCTTCCATTAGGAGCCTTTCTGCGAAGACATCGTCGCTCATCCCGGTGTTGTGGATGCTGGGAAAGACATAGAAGGCACCGTGTGGTTCGAAGGTTGGTAATCCAAGTTGGTTCAATCCTTTAAAAATTAAGTTGCGCCGGCGGTTATATTCCGCTTTCATTTTCTGTACGAATGGTTCACTGGCTTTGAGGGCTTCCAACGCGGCGTATTGAGAGATGGTTGGTGCGGACATGACTGAATATTGGTGGATGCGCACCAAGCCTTGGATTATATCGGCAGGGCCAGCGGCATAACCAATGCGCCAGCCCGTCATGGCATAGGCTTTTGAAAAACCGCCCAGGAGTAAGGTCTGGTCCTGCATGCCTGGTAACGATGGGAAGCACACATGTTCGTGGTCATACACCAGTCGATCATATATTTCATCTGAGATGACCAATATATTGTGTTTCTTTGCCAGTTCGCTGATTGCTGTAAGCCTGTCGCGGCTGACGACCGCACCTGTGGGATTGTTGGGATAACCCAGCAGGATGGCTTTGGTTTTTGGCGTGATAGCTTTCTCAATGATCGCGGGGTCGGGTTGGAAATCATCTTCCATGTTTGTGTGTATTTCAACAGGTTTGCCCCCAGCCAGCAGAACCTCAGCCTGGTAGGAGACAAAACAGGGTGTGGGAATGATTACCTCATCACCCGGGTCCAATAGAGCGGAAAAGGTCAGGTAAAGTGCTTCTGATACGCCGACCGTGATGATGATTTCACTAAGGGGATCATACCGGACGCCATAGTGCGCTTCGAGGTGGGCTGCTAAGGCCTGACGCAGTTCAAGAATACCTGAGTTGGATGTATAGTGTGTTTCACCTGCCTGCAGGGATCGAACACCGGCATCAATGATGGGTTGGGGAGTAGTAAAATCTGGTTCACCAATTCCCAGAGAAATCACATCCTCCATTGTGGCAGCGATATCGAAAAACTTCCTGATCCCAGAGGGTTTCAGGGTGCTTAAAGTCTTGGATAAATAACGATTAGGCATTCAGTCTCCTTGAGAATATTTTTTTGAACCAGGATTTTCAGAAATTTGGATTGATCCTTTAGGCTGGATCTGCCATGTTGATTCTTCGATATTGTAAAACAGGTCAAAAAACCTTTCCCCAGGTGCACACCGCACCAGGAAGCCAACGCCTTCGGGTTCTCGCCTGCGCTGGAGGACAGCCAAAACCTGATAGTGTTGACCTTCCCATTGAAAGGCGCGCGGCTGTTCAGGATAGGTGCTGCCGGCGTAACATTCAACTTCTGGGGTCATTTGGTAACCTGGGCGTTATCACCCAAAATGAACTGCCCCGTTTGACCCTTAATGATCACATTATCGCCAACGAGGGAGGAATTTAATTTACACTCTTTGATATGCGTTCCCTGACCAATGATTGCATTATTGAGCTTACTGTCCTGCACGACTGCGCCGGCACCAATGGAAACATGCGGTCCAAGTGTTGAAGTGATTACTTTTGCATCGGGGTGGATATTAACTGGCGGGATAATGGCTGTATCTTTTAGATGGGTTAATTTGTCGATGTTATCCCTGCCGTGTTCGAGCATGTAACGGTTGGTCTCCATTAATGCGTCAATTGTCCCAGCGTCAAGCCAGACATCAACCCTTTCTGTGCGCATCTGGAAACCGCGATTTAAGAGGATGTTGACGGCGTCCACCAGGTAAAATTCCCCTTTGAGGGATATGTTTTTGTTCATCTGCTCTTCTATGGCAGCGATCAAATCCTCCGCTTCTTTGAAGTAATAGCAGCCAACCAAAGCAAGGTTATTGCTCATGTCCTGTGGTTTTTCAATCAGTTTCGTGACCGCACCCGAGACATCCACTTCTGCCACGCCAAATCGGCGTGGATCGGGAACGGGTTTGACGACGGCAACGATGTCTTTTTTCTCATCCTTAACAAAGGTGAAATCTTTTTCGATCAGGGTGTCTGCAAAAGCCATTAACATCGGCCCGTGCAGGAATTTACGTGCCTGCCAGAAAGCATCGGATTGTCCGATCATCTCCTGCTGTACGGCATAGTTCACATGCCTGCCCGGATAGTGCATCGCCATGTAGTCCCGAATCTGGTCGCCCATTGTGGGGCCGAGGATGAAGACGAACTCAGCCTTATCGAAATTTGGTGCGGAGCGGAACATGTCCATAACATGGTCCAGGACAACCCCGCCGGCCAGCGGAATCAGGGGTTTGGGCTTGCTCCAGGTGAGTGGACGCAGGCGTGTACCGAAGCCAGCCATGGGGATGACGATTTTTAGCGGTCTAGGCAAGGGATATTCTCCTTCGTGTGAAAAATAAAATAAGTTTATGTTAATTAAAACCAGTTCTCTGGCGATGAATTGCTAAATACTCTTTAGATAAAGGCTTTTCTATAGGATAGCGATAGGGGTTTGTCTTTTGAAGGATATTTCCAAGAAATTCACTATGAGTAGGTTTCATCAAAATATCATAGTTATCAGAGAACGAGATAATCCCATACTCGAGTAAGGGATCATGCCAACGACAAAGACAAACAATGTTCTGTAAATCTCCTCTTCCTTTAGGACAGTCTGCCCATCGTGCTATATGAGAAGCAACGAGTAGCTTTCTGTCTGATATATCACAAAGGGCACAGCGGTTCTGATAATTTACTAGCGTCCAATACCTTAAACGATTTTGTCCAATTCTTTGACGACTTAATGCAACACTTTCGTTAGTCGAAATATTCCCAAAGGTTAATTTCCCTGACTTTATTGCTGCATCAATTGCTTGTTTGGGAAAAACCTCTTTTTCGATATTTACATTTTCACCAAGGAATATGTAATTACCCTGATTGTCGATAAATTCTACAAGTTTATCATCCCTCAATTCCTGTAATATGCGACTTAAAGTTTGTGAAGGAGTTACTCCATGGCTAGATGTTTCCTGTTCAATCTGTTCCAATTCAAAGGAAATAATTTCCTGCCGAGAGAAGAAATAACTCTTTTTCTTGTGGATTATTCTTTTAATACTGTCTATGACTGCTTCACGCCAAGTTTTCATTTGGTAATTTTCCAGTAATTTCAGAATTATTAATTTAGTTAATCGTTAATGCCCATCGGCAACAGCCCGTTGCACTCCAATTATTGTGAATCTAATTAGCGACTTATCAAACTTCCGAATTGGGTCGCTTTATTGCGTAATTATAATATGGATGGGCGTAAGAGTTAGTAATTGGTGACGAGGTGATAAATGAATCGGGTAATGACTTTCCTGGCTTTGTCTCCCAATTCCTCTGTTAATGAGCGGCTACCTCCTCCACACGCAGGCTGTCCCTCAGTTGATGGGTAAGGTCACTGAATTCGGGCAGGTAGCGCATCTCTGGTGTGCGGGGACGGGGTAAATCTACAAAGAGGTCGAGTTCGATCCTGCCTGGGCGGGGTGAAAGCACCAACACCCGATCCGATAGATAGATGGCTTCAGAGATTGAATGGGTCACCATCAGGACGGTTTTACGCCGCGCCCCCCAGATATGCAGCAGCTCATCCCCCATACGCTCACGTGTCAGGGCATCCAGAGAACCAAAGGGTTCATCCAGCAGGAGCAAATCCGGGTCCTGCATTAGAGAACGGGCAATTGCCACGCGCTGTGCCATCCCACCAGAAAGGTCGCGAGGGTAAGCTTCTTCGAAACCTTCCAGACCGACCAGTTTGATCAACTCCCAGGCACATTTTTCGATTTTTTCCTTGGGGACATTTTTTAATTCCAACGGTAAACAGACATTTTCAATCACACGCCGCCAGGGCATCAGGGTCGCGTTTTGGAACACAATCCCTATCTCTGGTTGGCTCTTGGAAAATTCAACCTTCCCCTTGTTTGCCTCTACCAAACCCGCCAGCACACGTAAAAGGGTACTTTTTCCGCTGCCGGATGGTCCAATCAGCGATACAAAACTGTTCGGCTCCATGGAAAATGACACATCGTGTAACGCATGCACCACGCCGCTGGCATCACTGAAGGTGACCCCCAGGCTATGTATTTGTAAAGCAGGATCAGGGGAGGAGGTCATTGGTGAATGCCTCGTTCAGGTCCAGGGTTTCTTCAAGAAGCTTCATGTCCAGCAGCACCTGCTGCATATTGATCCACGCGGCAGGTTCGCTAAATCCAAGTCGCTGTGTCTTCCAGAGTTTTATTGATTCGTCCAGGACCTCGCGCTGAACAGTCTCATCCGCTTCTGCCAGGTTTTCAACATATTTCTTGCTGATCTCGTAGGCCTCATCGGGATTTTCAATTGTATCAGCGATGCCTTTCAGCAGGGCTTTAATGCAGTTAGAAACCTGTTCAGGGTGTTCACGGATGGTCGCTTCATTGGTAACCAATCCGTTTGCGACCAGTTGCAGGTAATCAGCCACACGAATCAAATTAACCTCATAACCCTGGGATCGAAGCGTAACTGGTTCATTTGCCAGGTAAACGACAGCGGCGTCAGCCTGTTCACTTACCAGAGCTTCAACCTGGTTGAATCCGATTGAGAGCAGGTTGACATCACTTTCTGTCAGGTTACCTGCATTGAGCAAAGTTTTAAAACCGATATAACTGGCGCCGTATAGACCCGGGATGCCAATTGTTGCATCTTTCAAGTCTTCTGGGGTCTTTATCTGTGCTTCAATGAAAGAAACCACACCAACGGGATAGTCTTGATACCAGGCTGCCACATACACCACCGGCAGCTCTTGTGCGCGTGCCAGCAGGACCTGTTCGCCGCTGGCGATAGCGAAAGTCTGTTCCCCGGCGCCAACCAGGGCAACAGCATCGGTTTCACTGCCATATTCCAGTGTCACATCAAAGCCGGCTTCTTCAAAGTATCCCTTATCTATGGCAACGTAAACCGGCGCAAACTGGATATTGGGGATATACCCCAAGGTCAGGCGTGTAGGGGTCACAACTATTTCATCCGGGCTTTTTGTACCCTGACAAGCACTCAGGGTCAGGCAAAGTAGAAATAAGAAACCCAAGTATTTAGTCCATAGTCTTTTATTCATAGATAGATTCTCCTCCTTTATGTTAGTCAATCCTATACCTCGCGCCAGGATTGCCAGGATAGAAAGCGAGTTTCAAGTAAAAGCACCAAACCATACAGGGACATGGCCATTACGACCAGGGTGATCACCGATACAAAAACCAGTGCTGTGTCGTACTGGCCACGACCAACATTTATCAGGAATCCCAAACCGCGATCCGCGCCAACAAGTTCACCAACAACCGCGCCAATGACAGATAGTGTAGCACCAACCCGTACGCCGCCAAGAAAGATGGGTAAAGCTGCTGGAACTTCGAGCTTCCAGAAGGTTTGCAGACGGTTAGCACTGAGGGATTCCATCAGGTCACGCAGGTCCTGTGGTACTTCCCGCAAGCCGACCACAGTATTGATTAGAATTGGGAAGAAGACGATCAGGCTGCAGATCAGGATTTTTGAGGAAATACCGGCACCAAACCAGATCACCAGCAGGGGCGCGATGGCGACGATCGGTATCGATTGACTTGCAACCAGGTAAGGTGAGAGTAGTTTTTCCAGGGCAGGGAATTTGGAAAGGAAGTATCCAAGAATCGTGGCAGCCAGTCCACCCAGCAGCAATCCAGCCAGAACCTCCAGCAGGGTTGCTATTGTATGGTATATAAGCTGTCCACTAGCCAGGGATTGCTGAAAACGCTGCCAAACCAAAACGGGGCTGGGGAGGATGAAAGCTGGCAGTCCGAGTAACGTAGAAACCAGGTGCCAGACGATCAGACCTGTCCCCAGCGAGATCACCAGCCACAAGACCCGTTTTACAGGCTGTTTCCTGCGATCATTGAGTTTGTTGTGTTCTTCTGACATAAAAATGCCCCAAGCGAGTCTTCAGGGCAATTAGGACTTTAAGAATACTATATACCTTCTTCCATTCGGACTGTAACCGCCGGCACCGGCTTCTCACCGGTTCATGTGCTTTTTGCACTCGTGGGCTATCCCTGTCAGGGGAAGTACCACCGGTCGGGAATTGGGTCGATGACCCGCACCCTGCCCCGAAGGCTGATTAATAATGTGGCTAAAGTATATCCGCTGTGTAGAGGGCTGTCAATAAAAAGGCTGTGACATAAAAAGGCTGTGAGGTGTGAAGGGTGATTAGAGAATGGTAAGGTGCGGCGAATTATTGAACTT
>CAYTXE010000037.1:0-21488 GCA_964441045.1 uncultured Candidatus Brevefilum sp. | reverse complement strand
GACCGTCTATGGACCAAACACATCTGCGATAATCGATGATCTCTTGAATAAACTTGTCAGTTATATTCAAAATTTGCCTGATTGGGGAGCTGTCCTATTCTATCCTGATGATCCTGTAAATATGTTGCAATTAGGTCTTAAACCAAAGGTAGCGACCGATGCATGGCAAGTGAAGCTATCTCTTGCTGACCTTGACCAATCATTAGCAAAACAAGGTGAAATGATTGGTGCATTGTTGATCGTTGGCGGACCAGAGATCATACCATTCCATCATCTCCCAAACCCAACTCAAGATATAGATCATGATGTGCCTTCTGATAACCCATACGCAACTATTGATGAAAATTATTTCATTTCACAATGGCCAGTTGGACGTTTACCAGGTGAGAGCGGCTCTGATCCAGGCTTGTTATTATCTCAAATAAGAAACCTGATCTATACCTATGAGAAAAAATCTAAGCAAGCGAAAAATGGATTATTTGGTATTTCAAAATTCTTTAATTGGATCATAAGTTTGTTTTCTAATTATTGGCGGAATACAAACAAGAAAAATAACCTGGGATATTCAGCAGAAATTTGGCAAGATGCTTCCAAAGGTGTTTATAAGTCTGTAGGTCCGACAAAGGAACTACAATTATCGCCGCCAACAAACTCGGGAACTTTAAATCTCAACAACAGCCATGGTCATAAGATAGGTTACTTCAACCTGCACGGTGTCAATGATGGACCACATTGGTATGGTCAGAAAGACTTTTCTTCAGAATCAAACGGACCTGATTATCCCATTGCACTAAGCCCTGATATGTTCAATGAAAAAAGTCCATCACCAAAACTCGTTTTTACAGAAGCATGTTATGGCGCGAATATTCATAATAAAAATTACAAAGAAGCTTTGTCACTAAAATTCCTTGATTCTGGCACAATTTCTTTTGTGGGCTCAACCTGCATTGCTTATGGTTCAGTAACAATGCCATTGATCTCAGCAGATTACCTTGCAGATTCCTTTTGGAAGCAGGTTCTAGATGGACAGGCTGCAGGATATGCATTGATGAAAGCAAAGTTAAATCTCGCCGAAAAAATGACCCGAGAGCAAGGATTTCTCGATGGTGAAGACCAAAAAACCATCTTATCCTTTGTTCTTTTTGGTGATCCACTGGCCATCCACAAAGATTTGGATATCACACCAAAGCCTCTATTCAGGATAAAATCTCGTCCTGCAGTACGGACAATTAGCGACTCTGAGATGGAATCAACAAGTGATAACACACAGATTCCCAAGCATGTCAATAAACAAGTCAAGAAAACTGTGGAAAAATATCTACCAGGTTTACATAATGCACAGATATACGTCAATAAATCTGGAAATGATATGAATGCGAAAAACACTAAATTTTCTGGATCTGAAAGGTATATGGTTACATTGCAAAAAACTTTTAGTCAGAATAATCACACTAAGCATCATCATTTCGCACGGATGACCTTTGATAAGAAAGGGAAATTAATTAAATTCACAACTTCGCGCTAGATCATTTTGATTATCACCATTCTTTGATCCGCATTGATGTGTAAAAATGAGATGCTCACAACGATGATTGTGAGCATCTCATTTTTATACAACAAACGGTTAAAAGACTCATGCCCTTAGCATGATTTTCCACACCTTGACCCAAGCCGCAACGATGTCTATAATTATATGAGAACAAAAACATCTTCGAGTCTCATCACCTACAGCATCGCCAGGGTGATCCTACCGATAGGGTAAGAAGGGAAACGTTCTTGCCTCCCGTATTTGGAAAGGAGATGTAACGCGAATAGACGAACGAGAGCACTTATCGATCGTCTATTGAAATGCGCTCCTTTCCATTCGAAAAGGAGCTTTTTATTTGTCCAGCGAAAACACAATCAGAAAACCACTTTATTTTTCCACGCGCGACCTGTTGATCATGGCTGTCCTGGCAGCCTTAGGCGGTATTACCAGCACTTATGTAAATACTCTGGGTGATGCTGTTCATGCCGCATTGGGATTGCCAGGTGCAACACAGTGGGCTGCAGGCTTGCATGTAATTTGGATCGTGCTTGCAATGGGCATACTTCGCAAACCTGGTACTGGTACATTTATTGGAATTCTCAAGGGAGCTGTTGAACTGTTAAGCGGTAACAGCCATGGCGTAATAATCCTCCTTATCGATGTCATTGCTGGTTTGCTTGTTGATTTCTGTTTCTTGCTATTCAGCAATAAACGAAACCTGTTGCCATATTTAGTCAGCGGGAGCCTGGCTTCAGCGTCTAATGTTCTCGTCTTTCAATTGTTTGCCATGGTGCCATTAAACATTCTTGGATTAAGCGCGATACTCATCTTGTTTGTTGTAGCTTTAATCTCGGGTATGGTCTTTGCTGGTGTCATACCCTACCTACTTGTAAATACAATAGCAAAGGCTGGGGTAGTAAAGTTTCCTGAGCAGCCAACTCGACATAAGAAGATTGGATGGTCAATATTAGCAGGTGTTTTCCTCCTATCTGTTCTATTAGCTGGATACCTCCTATTGACCTACCAGGGCTCACCTACTATACAAATTACCGGAGCTCTGGAGAATCCTTGTGAGTTTCCAGAAAAGGGATTAATACTTGATCAGGTTTCTCGAAAATTGGACTATAAGGGCATTTTGACCGAATATTCTGGTTATCCGCTGGTCAAAATCATCGAGTATACCAATCCTGTTTCCGGTGCAGACACAATTTTGTTAGAAGCTTCTGACGGATATGCTTTTTTAATTGGAATCGAGGAATTACTTTCCAATGACAATATCCTTTTAGTTGAAAATAGTAGAGGGAAAAACACTACTTTCGATATCGTCGGTCCTGAAACCGACAAAGCATGGGTACGAAATGTGACAAAAATAACAGTCATTGCTTCTGAAGATTTGACCATCACCGATATAGCAGGTGAAACCCATAAACTCGAACCTGATAAGTGGGTAACAGAAATGGATAGTGCACAAGTTGCATTACCCGATAGGTCACAAAAGCTTCAGGGAGTTCCTGTATGGAAAATCATAGAAGCCTATACCACCGATGTCCAACCCAAAAAAGTTACGTTTACATCTGAGGGAAAAACTTCTATATTGTTATGGTCAGAACTAAACAATAATGATGATCTACGCATTTTCACAGTCATTGAAGAGGAGGGTATTACATTTGCCCTGGCTGAGATGTCTGGTGAGGTTCACCTCTTCCCTCTGACTCAAATAGAGATTGAATAGTTAATGACTTTTATTGATATCCAGCAGTTCTCATATACCTATCCCGGCGAACAAACACCAACCCTCAGAAATCTTAACCTCTCTATTGATCAGGGAGCCTTTGTGGTTATTACGGGTATAAGCGGAAGCGGGAAATCCACTCTGGGTAAAGCAATAGCTGGTTTCCTCTTCCAGGATGAAGAGCCAAATTACACAGGGAAAATTTGGGTAAACAATGTAAACATGGCTCAAATTACCTTATATGAAGCCAGCGAGAGAGTCGCTTATATCCAGCAAAATCCAGAAGATCAATTCTGCACACTCACTGTGATGGATGAAATAGCCTTTGGGCTAGAAAATCTTTGTATAAACGCTGGAGAAATTGATAAAAAGATTAATGAGGTGTTATCAATTGTTAAAGGATTCCATTTAAAAGATCGCAATCTCGCCACACTCTCCGGAGGAGAAAAACAAAAGGTTGCCATAGCTTCTATGCTCGCTCTCTCCCCAGATGTGCTTATCCTGGATGAGCCTACTTCAAATCTAGACCCTATCGCAACCGAAAATATATTTAAATCACTCTACCATATCCGCCAGAGTCAAGAATTAACGATCATTATCATTGAGCATAAATTAAACCAGCTAAAGCCGTATGAACCTGAAACCTATGAGCTGAAATGTGGTGCGCTTAAACCCCGTACAAGCATCAATGCCTATAAACCAGGCCGGTCAAAGGCAGTGCGCAATTTAACAACAAATCAAAACTCTACTCACAAAGAAAATAAGCCCCTAATTGAGATACGTCAGCTAGATGTTACCCTGGGAGGGCAAAGAATTCTGCATGATATCAACCTTAATATCGTTCAAGATGAATTTGTTGCCTTGATGGGACCAAATGGCAGCGGCAAATCTACACTGCTTGAAACAATCATGGGTTTCCATGAAATCCAATCTGGCTCAATCACAACCGTTGATCATGAGATATCGAAAGAGAGAACTTCAGCGTTGGTTCAACATGTGGGTTATATTTTCCAGAATCCGGACCATCAATTGTTCACACAATCCGTATGGGACGAAGCAACATTCACCTCGGGCAACCTGCATATGTTGAACGACGATAGAAAGTCAAAAGCAGATGAATTGTTGGCTCAAATGGGGTTAATTTCACGTAAGAATGACCACCCTCATCGCTTGAGTTATGGGGAAAAGCGGCGATTAAATCTTATTGCAGCAATGCTGCATGCACCCCAGCTTTTATTGATTGATGAATTACTGATTGGTCAGGATATGGCAAATGCCCATGCCTGGATGAACATTTTAAAAACTTACACGCAAAAAGGCAACACCGTGGTTTTGGTCAACCACCATTCAGATTTAACCCAAGATTATTGTGACCGAGTTCTATTCATGAACGATGGACGAATCGTCATTAATCAAACTTCATCAGAAGCCTTCAAAACCATTGAATCGCTTGGCTACAACGCCTTTTTACCTTCACTAGAGTGGGACCGTATGTATGTATAAACTTGCTTACCAACCAGGTAACTCAGTGATCCATCGACTTTATCCGATGACAAAATTTTCCTGGTTAATCATCGGATCTTTCCTCGTATTTCTCATCAATAACGGAGTAATCTTATTCGTTTTGGCTGGCATCTTTCTATTGATGCTGCACTTAATCAATCGGGAAATTTGGATGGTTCGTGGATTTCGTCTGATCATCTTTACTGGATTGCTCTTACTTATTCTATATCTTGTTTTTGACAAAAGCGGACAAACTCTATTTGACTGTAACATTGAGCTGTTTTCACTAACATCAGGTGGTATGAATACTGGTTTGTGTGTATCAGGACGATTTATGGCCATTGTATTTTTGAGTTATTTGCTTATCCTGACAACAGATCCAAATCATCTTGCCTATGCCTTAATGAAAATTGGATTACCCTACCGGTATGGCTTTATGCTGGTAACTTCACTTCGTTTAGCACCATTGATGGAAGAAGAAGGTCGGACAATTTACAGGGCGCAGCTTGTCCGCGGGGTTCACTACGATAAGAGCAATGTCAAAAAACTCTTTCTTATCGTAAGACAATTCATGACCCCGCTATTAATCAGTGCACTCCGTCGCGCTGATAAACTTGCTTTTAGCCTGGAGGGGCGCGGTTTCGGAAGATATCCCGGACGGACATTTCGGACACAAACCAACCCATCTATCCTGGATATCACAACATCAATCATTCTATCTCTTTTCTTTGCAATGCTGTTTCTTATTAATTATGGAAGTTTGATTTGAAAAACAATAATCATAAGCAACGGCTCATATTGTTGATTGTTCTTATTGGCGCGATCAATGCGATCATCCTGACCACAAAGCCCATTCCTGTAGCGTTATTAAGTGAATGTGACCTGAGAGTGCTGTGGGATGAGAGGAAAACGATGAACGAGTGTGCTAATTGCTATAATAGCGCGGTTATTGGCATTCTAATAAATAAATTAACCCTTATCCTCCCGGATCGTGGTCGCAGTGCTTGCCCTACGAATATTATTAAAATTGGATCAAATTAAATGAAGATAAAAATCAAACTCCTTTCCCGTCCTTAATTTGTTTTAATGTCCTTTGCTCTTGCAGCATGTCAGTCAGGGTGGCAAATTGAATTGATATCTAATGATCTAACACAAGGATTGATCACGTCATCTGAAGTGAAGTTTTATCTAGATCAGTCTGACGAGCCAATCGAGTTAGTGCCCCTTGGTCAATTATTTTATATAAATGGCTTTTCACTGATAGACGAGATCAAAATAATATCT
This sequence comes from uncultured Candidatus Brevefilum sp., assembly GCA_964441045.1. Classification (GTDB taxonomy): domain Bacteria; phylum Chloroflexota; class Anaerolineae; order Anaerolineales; family Anaerolineaceae; genus Brevifilum. Next base: position 15,441 of record CAYTXE010000037.1, on the reverse strand, counting down.
GAAAAGTCAGAAACAACATCTTATGTATGGGATGAGGTTGCGCCTTCAGCAACAATTTCGGTTTCAGGAGAAATCATCATTAATGGCGTGTCATTTTACCCAGAAGAAATTGTTGTCAACGAATCCAGTTTAGCTTCAGAAATCGACAACTCGATTCTAGATATCCCCCCAACAATGTCCCATGTTCTTGGTCTTCCCGATTTGCCAGATGCTATTGGAAAAGTTAGACATGAAACTAAAGCTGAGTACGGAGTTATGATCTTGCTAGATGGATTGCAATTTCATAAACTAATCACATTGATAAATACTGGACAGCTCCCTTTTTTTGAACACACCAATGAAATTGAACGGGCATTAACCGTTTATCCTTCAGTAACCACCTCTGCCACAGCCGCTGTTCTGACAGGCACAACCCCTCAAATCAACGGAGTTTATGGTCATGGATATCGTTCGACCGAATTAACAACTCTGTTTGATTTAGCAGTAGATAGCGGATTAAATGTCATTGCCGTTGAAGGATCCAGTTTGCCTTTCAATCTTCGGAATGCAGAGACATTGCTTAGCGGTGATCGTGACGGGAATGGATATTCAGATGATAACGTATTCACGAATAGCCTTGATATTATTCAGTCCAATATGCCGGATCTTTTGTATATTCACTTTCACGAAATTGATGATATGGGTCACTCATATGGACCTGAATCCTCTGAATATGAATCCGCATTAATCCGGGTAGATGGTTACTTAAAGAAAATTTACGAAGCACTTCCTGAAGGCACATTCATTATCCTTTTTGCTGACCATGGCATGCACACTACAGAGGACGGCGGTAATCACGGCACCCTGACTGCTGCTGATCTCATCATCCCAATCATTTATTTAGAAAAGTAAGGAGAATATGTGCAAAAATTTACTGTACTTGAATTGAAGAAAATCCGTTGGCTTATCTTATTGGTGGTTCCCATGCTACTCATTGCATGTGGAGCACCCAATGTTGAATGGGAACTGAAAATATCAGGCAATGTCAGTAACCCTATCACATATTCATTTGATGAGCTGGCAAAAATGGAATTCGTTGATCTGAATGATGTGTTGATGGAAAGATCCAGGGGAGAAGATGAGGTGCGGTCATTCAGCGGTGTTCCACTTGATAAATTATTAGAAGCTGCTGGTGCACCAGATGATATTAGCACAATCACAGCCATAGCTGCAGATGGTTACGCTATTGAAATTTCCAAAGATGAGATGGTTAATGGCATTGTGGCATTAATGCAAAGCGGTGAATGGATTGTGGATGAGGATCCAGACGCAGGGCCAATCCGCCTGGTTTTCCCTACCATGCCGGCGAATCGCTGGATTTTTCAAGTTAACGAAATCGTTATCAACCAATAGGATATTAATAAAAAGAAATTTATGAAGAAAACAGGGTATATATATAAATTTATTGATCGTTTTAGTCTTACTCACAGCTTGTGGCCAAGCTGAGGAAGAATTGTTGACTGTAGGCGACGAGGAATATTCCCAGTCAGATTTGAAAGCACTTGGGATCACATCCGCGAACTATACGAACAAAGATGGCGAAACAACGACATACGATGGTGTATCTCTTGCCGCTTTGCTGGAGGATGCTAACCTTGGTGCTGCTGGATCAACAATCACATTCACTGCTGCTGATGGTTACGAAGTTGAAATGGATGTAAGTGAAGCTTTTGCATGCACAAATTGCATTGTCGCTTTTGATAATAGTTCACTTCGTATGGTCATGCCAAATATGTCTGGGAAATTACAGGTTAAGGATTTAATTTCCATAGAAGTTGAGTAGCTGATAATTATGTCAATCAATAGGACAGCATCAGAGGGTTGCCGTCCATATTTTATTTGACATCCATCCAGATGGCAAGTAGAATAAATTAAATGTAAATAATCATAAAGGGTGCACCTTATGCCCGGATGCAAGGTGCTTAAGGGGGGAAGCTGGTGAAAGTCCAGCACTGTCCCGCAACGGTAACACCTCTGGTGAAGTCCGATAACCCGCCCTTTGTGACCCAAAAACTTCGTGGAAAGGCAAGTTGGGTAGCAACCATGTCATTTGGTTACACTCGCCTGCCGCCCATTTGGGCGGATTTGGTTTAACGACCATTTCCATAATTGGCCGTTTCTTATGTTTAATCAAGGAGTTGTTTATGATGAATTACAAGAATAAAACGAAATTATCCCTATTGATCAGTTTGATTCTGATCCTGACCAGCGTATCACAGACAATTGCCAGTCCAACTCAAGTGGAGTTAACACAAACTGACTTTGACATTGCAATCAAATCTGGATTTGACTACATCATGACGCAAATGAATGTTGACGGAGGTATCCGCTGGTTTGATGAAAATTCGAGTGTAGCTGCAACCCTTCGTACCGTTCAGGCATTAGCAGCATCCCAATATTCGCAAGATTATCTTATCAGTGAAACTGAAAAAAGACCTATTGATTTCCTCACTGAAAATGGTGAGGCATGGGTAAACCAGGAAGAAACTGAAAATCCTGGGTTTAATGTAGGCCGCGCCGGGCAACTACTTACTGCGATCGCAGCTGCTAACGAGAACCCCCAAGCCTTTGGCGTGAACGCATTTAATTTCATCAATGCAATTAATCTAACATACGATGTGAACACAGGCATCTACGGTACTGCAACTTTGGAAAATGTGGTCGACCAGGTATGGGCAATGATCGGTTTGGCAGCCAATAACGCCCCTGCACCGATTGAAGCTTCAGATTGGTTAGTTTCCGCTCAATTAGAAGATGGCAGCTGGAATGACGGCTTTGGAAGTTTCCTCGATACTACCCCTCTTGGTATCTTAGCCCTGATCAGTTCAGGACACCTAGATGTTGATTCCCCGGAGATTCAAGCTGCTGGTGAGTTCATGAAGAATGATCAACAACATGACGGGGGATGGCAAACTGAATGGGACACGATCACAAATGCTAATACAACTGGTGTCATGCTTCAATCCATCTATGCATTGGGACAGTTCCCTGAAAACGAAAACTGGCAGCAAGCAGAAGGCAACCCAGAAACCGCACTACTTGCAGTTCAACAAGAAAATGGTGCCTTTGGTGGTGATTTTGCAAATGCCTTCTCCACGGCAGAGGCTATCGTTGGTCTGTCTGGCAGAACTATTACTGATTTAGGCTATCTTGAAAATGCCAGTGATAGTTTTAATTTTCTTTTTGCTGCACAGGAACCTACCGGTGGCTGGGGAACAGTCGGTCAAACCCTAGATGTTATCCTGGCCCTGAAAGCTGCAGGTTGGGAACCAAATTCGGTGATGCAGGAAGATGGCACACCATTGGTTTATGTCGCTGCTAATCTGGAATCTTATCTTGAAGCAGGACCAGATGCTATAGGTAAGACAATTCTTGGCTTATCTTCTGTTGGGATAGATCCGACTAATTTTCAAGGCACCGACCTTACGCAAGCCCTCATGGATACCTATGACGAAGAATCAATGGCTTTTGGTTCTCCAGATAATACATGGCATCAAGCTTTAGCAATTCTTGGATTAAATGCTGCTGGTGATGATATCCCAGAAGGATCCGTAGAAACCCTGATCAGCTTGCAACAAGATGACGGTGGCTGGGAATATACACCTGGTTTCGGTACATGGTCAGACAACACCGCCTTGGCGGTCCAAGCCTTACTCGCTGCTGGATCTGCAGAAGAGGATGAGATTATCGTCAATGCACTAAACTACATTCGATCAATGCAAACCGTAGATGGTGGATGGGGGGATTCAATCACCACAGCTTTCGTTTTGATGGCACTTAATGCCCTTGATGAGGATTTAGGATCGTGGACAACAGAGTCCAGCAAAGACCTGGTTTCTAATCTATTCTCCTTTCAAAAATCCAACGGTTCATTCTTATACAATTGGGATTATCCAGATGACAGCATAATGTCAACGGCTGCTGCAATGCTGGCTGTTTTCGATGGGGACTATCTGGTTTCCCCCACCAATTCCATCCTTAATCATGCTGCCATTATCGTAGATCCCGGTGATGGGACAATTTATGCAGATTGTGTTGAATTTGAAGAGGATGCAATCAGCGGTTTAGCAATGTTAGAGTCATCTGATTTCTCATATGATGCCGAAGCTGGATTCATCAATAGTATTATGAACATATCCAATCCCGAAGGCGAAACCAATTACTGGTCTTACTGGTCCTGGAATGGTCGTGAATGGACATTCAAGAATTCAGGAGCAAGGGAATCCACTGTTCTTCCTGGTTCAATTGAGGCATGGTATTTCACCAGTTGGGAAACCTTCCCCTCTCTGCCGTCCTCGTTTGTACCTGACATCAATCAAATCTGTGGTACCCAGGTCCTGAAGAATTACACTGACCAACCCCAACTTGATTATAACGACCTTTTCTTCGTCCCCATGGTAGAAGTGGAAGAACCAATCAGAGCAGCAACAGAACAACCTATAGAAACTCCAATCGCTGAAAAAACCGACATAGTTGAAGAAACACCAGAAAAACAAGAAATTTCAGCACCAGAACCAGAAAATTCTCGGTCAAATCTACCGATCATTATCATTGCTGTTGTTGGTACGATTGCACTGGTTGTCATTTTGGTCATACTTTTGAGAAAACGCCACAGTGAAATCCAGAATTAGAAAAGTATTAATCGATCTAGCCGTCTTTACCATAGGAATTCTAAGTCTGCTGTCACCTTTTATATTACAGCAGACCAGAAATCCTAGCTTTTATAGCACATCTTTCCCTTTGATGGTCAGCTTTATCCTTGTTCTTTGTTTAATCCTGCTCCTATTTGAAACCCAATCCTCTCTGCTCGACAGCAAAATGATTGCATTCCTGGGGGTATTGATTGCAATTAATGCTGGCTTGCGTTTTCTTGAAAATGCAATTCCTGGACCGGCCGGATTCAGCCCCACCTTTTTCCTCATCATCCTGACGGGATACTTTTTCGGCAGCAGGATCGGTTTCCTGATGGGGGCGATGACCATGTTCGTTTCAGGTTTGATCACAGGTGGTGTTGGCCCCTGGCTGCCTGGTCAGATGATCACAGCAGGGTGGTTAGGCCAAAGTTCTTCTTTGCTAAAACCCGTGATACAAGGATTAAAATGGCAGCAGAAGTCAGGTGAAATCCTCATACTATCCGTATTTAGTGCCATCTGGGGCATTCTCTATGGAATAATTATGAACCTCTGGTTTTGGCCTTTTTTTAGCGCTGCACCAGGGCAAACCTGGCTGCAGTCAGCTGGACTGATGGAAAATATCGGGCGTTATGGTGCATACTACATTGCTACTTCCCTTGTTTGGGATATCACCCGCTCGATTGGAAACATTCTCATCATAGGATTCCTTTCAAGGCCAATGTTGCAAATATTCGAACGTTTTGAAAAACGCTTTTCCTTTATCATTGTGGAGACATAACAACTATGACTGTAAGTGCAACCTGGTTGATATGGATCAGTACAAGCTTGATCTTGCTCCTATCCACGCGAAATCCAATCTATATATTAATCACATTGACCTCGTTATTTTTACTCGGTGGGAAAATCTCACTAAAAGAAGAGCAGCTGAATTGGACCAAACAGAATCTGCGTTTCCTGATTACGACGATCATCCTCTCTACGTTGGTCAACATATTATTTGCGCACACCGGTCAAACTCTCCTTTTTATTCTTCCTGAAAATTGGCCATTAATTGGCGGTAGCATCACACTGGAGAGCCTGGTTTATGGTGCTGTGAATGGTCTCGTGATCGGAGCCCTGTATCTGGTGTTTAATATTCTCAACCTGGTCCTTTCCGTGAAGCAAATCACCCGGTTGATCCCCAATGCTTTTCGCCCAATCTCGATCATGATCACCATCTCCTTGACATTCTTCCCTTCGATCCAGCGTAGAACACGTGAAATCCGAGAAGCACAGATGATCCGTGGAAACAAGATGAAAGGTGTATCAGATTGGCTCCCAATCATCATCCCATTAATTGTTACCAGCCTGGAAAATGCATTTATGCTTTCTGAGTCATTAACCGCTCGTGGATTCTATTCAAAGTCGTCCACGAACATTTCCAATCTCAATTTGATCGCGCTGGTTTTTGCTGTATTTGCTGTTTTTGCCGGCTGGATTATTCGGCTATATGATTATCCAGTCGTGATAAGTGTTATTTTATACGGCCTAGGTATCATCAGCATCATATTCATCTTTATTATTGCTGGTAAACAAGTAAACGTGACCCACTATCATCAAGAAGTTTGGCATCCACGTGACATCATTTTTGTCGGAGTAAGCTTGATTATTGCAGGTGCTATGATCGGATTAATCCGTACAGATTGCTTGTCCAGTTTTATATACTCACCATATCCAAACTTATCCTTCCCAGAAATCAGTGTTTTCGGTTTTATTCTAAGTGCAGTTCCAGGAATACCTTTGATATTTATTAGCCATGATTAATCTGCAAGATGTCAGCATCCAATATCCGGAAAGCCCTTCTCCAGTGCTGGACAAGGTTAATCTCGAGATTCAGCCAGGGACGTTGAATCTGGTTACCGGCGCATCAGGGAGCGGAAAATCGACTCTTCTTAGATGTATTAATGGCCTGATCCCACACTTTTCTGGGGGAAAGATCGGCGGAAAGATTAATGTGTTCGGACGTAATCCCATCACCGCTGGTCCTGCTGACTTGGCAAAAATCGTCGGATTTGTTTTCCAGGACCCCGAAGCCCAATTTGTTTACGATGTCGTTGAAGATGAAATTGTTTTTATGATGGAAAACACTGGCACCTCCCGACCTACCATACAAGCAAGGTTAGATGATGTCTGCCAAAAATTAGGCTTGGAATCTATTCGCATGAAGAAGATCCAAAACCTTTCTGGGGGTGAAAAACAACTCGTTGCTATTGCCAGTGTGCTGGTTGGATTACCACAAGTGGTCATTTTGGACGAACCCACTTCACAGCTTGATCCGCAAACAGCGGATCTCTTATTGAGAGTCGTTGTCAAACTTAAAAAGGAATTTGACCTGACTGTTCTGATCGCTGAGCACCGCCTGGAGCGGCTGCTCCCTTACACAGATCAAATGATACACATCCCGGAACAAGGTCCAATCCAAATTGGTCCACCCGAAGAGATCCTTCAAAATATGCCCCATGTACCCCCAATCGTCGAGATCGCCAGGAAATACAAGATCAGCCCCCCCCCAATCCGTATCAGTGATTTCCCCAATGTGACAATCGATACTGCAGCTTCTAGAAAGAATGTGAATCGAAACCCAGAGAATATCCAAAAACCACCTCTGCTGAAAGTTAATGATTTATCCGTGAGGTTTGGTACCCAGCCAATCTTAAATTACATTAATCTTGCACTAAATCAAGGTGAGATATTAATATTGATGGGACCTAATAGCGCTGGCAAGACGACGCTTTTGCGTGCAATCCTGGGATTAACTGCATCAAAGGGTGAAATTCACCTCTTTGGAGAATTAATCAATGATAAAAGCCTAAATTCAGTCATAAGCAATATTGCTTACCTCCCCCAAAACCCAAATGACCTGCTTTTTGCAGAAACTATTTTGGACGAACTCCATATCACTTTGAAGAATCACAGCCAAGACATAAATGATGATGAAATAACTCAATTTCTCAAGTTTTTCAATCTTGAGGATAAAAAGGATCATTACCCGCGGGACCTTTCCGTTGGCGAAAGGCAGCGTACCGCCCTGGCTGCAATCACCATTCATGATCCACCTATTATCATCCTGGATGAACCTACACGTGGGTTGGACTATGCGAATAAAAAGACTCTAGCAAAACGCTTAAAATCCTGGCGTAAAACTGGTAAAGCTATCCTCGTAGTGACACATGACATTGAGTTCGCCGCACAACTCGCTGACCGCGTGACAATCCTCGAAAAGGGAGAGATCATCTTCTCAGGTTCACCAATGAAGGCATTCACACAATTTCCTGCGTATCAAACTCAAACTGCTAGGCTTTTTCCAGGCACCAACTGGATCATCCCTGATGATCTCACTTTGTTGAATGATTAACAATTGGAAATTGCGTTGCTGTGGGGAAATATCTCTGTTTTGAAGGATAAACACTCTTCGGAAAACAGAAAGCTGATATTTTTCACTTTGGGTTGTTACATCCCTCACTATTGCGTTTCGCAAGCCACAAGTATAAATAAGATGCATTCATGGTATAAGTGTTTAAACTGAACAAAAACCAGTTTTAGACAGGTTTGAATATTTCAAGATAAATATGATGTCATTCACCTTCCTGTTCGTATTATGAGTCCAATCGAGGAGAGATTTTAATGTACGGATACAGTGGAAAGATACTGCATGTTGACCTGAGTGAAAAGAACCATTGGGTCGAAGAGAAACCGGAAGAATGGTATAAGCTATACATAGGTGGTGTTGCCATGGCTACCCGCCTCTGTTGGGAAAATATCGAGGTTGGATGCGATCCCTATGAACCTGGAAACCCAGTATGCTTCGCAAATGGTATTTTCGCAGGTACACCGGTTCCGGTGGGTGGAAAATATGGTTTAGCATCCAAATCGCCATTGACCGGCTTTATTGGGGATAGCCTTTCCGGCAGCTGGTTTTGCATCGCAATGAAACGATCTAAATGGGACGGTATCGTCATTCACAATGCCAGTGAGGATTGGGTACATCTCTTCATCGATGATGAGCGAGTTGAATTTCTCCCTGCAGAAAACCTTCTTGGCCTGGGAACCTTCGAGACCGAAGAGGCAATCCGTGAAAAGTTTGGGGATGATCAAATCCGATCAGCAACCATTGGTCCCTCAGGTGAGAATATGGTCAGATTTGGAAATGTCACCAATGATGGGCGGCAAGCTGGTAGAACAGGGCATGGAGCTGTTTGGGGCAGTAAAAAACTCAAAGCCGTATCCGTTCGAGGAACAAACGGCGTGACAGTCGCAGATCCTGACACACTTCTTCAAATGTCATTTGATATTACAGAGACAGCTCAAGGCCCAAACACTGAAAAATATCGGATATATGGCACTTCAACAAATATGCTCAACATGAACAGGTTGGGGCTCTTGCCGACTCGAAATTATCAGGAAGGTGTTTTTGAAGATGCAGAACTTGTTAGTGGGGAATATCTTGATGAACACCACAAAGTCAAAGTTATTGCCTGCGCACAGTGTCCCATTGCCTGTGAACAAATGTCTTTGGTAAAGAAAGGTCCTTTTGCGGGAGCCATGACAGGTATAGAATATGAATGCCTGCAAGCTGTCAGTTCAAACTGCGGTATTGGTGACATGACGGCAGCGATCCGCCTGGTAGACGTTGCTGACAGTAGCGGCATGGACGCCATGTCGATGGGGGTGACGATTTCCTTTGCTATGGAATGTTATGAACGTGGAGTCCTGAAGAAAGAAGATTTTAAGTGCAAGAATGCACCGGATGGAATTGACCTTAACTTTGGCAACGGTGAAGGCGCTGTAATTTTAGCGGGGATGATCCGCGACCGTGAAGGCATTGGGAATATTCTTGCAGAGGGAACGCGACGGGCTTCACAAACCATTGATAATGAACGCGGATCTGAGTCCTATAAATGGGCGATGAACATCAAAGGCCTTGAGACGCCTGGTTATGATGCAAGGGCACTCAAAACATTTGCTGTTGGCCTAGCGGTCGGCACACGGGGAGGTTGCCACAACCGTACTGCTGCTTATGATCCAGACATCAAAGGTCAGACAAACCGTTTTACAGTTGATAAAACTCGTGGAAAAGTTGCCTCTCGTTCAGAAGAATATGCTGCAGTTTATGACACCCTCCCGCTGTGTAAATTCATCCGCCGCTGCTTCACGGGTAAGGCAGACCGGGCAGGCGCATGGCCAGCAATCGCGAAACTAATCAATGCCACCACAGGTTGGAATTTTAATTATGATGATGTTGATTTGATCGGCGTTCGTGCCCATACGATGAAAAAAGCCTTTAATATTCGTGAGGGATGGACTGAAAAAGATGATGACCTGCCGTATCGTTGGAAACATGACCCAATGACAAAAGGACCCTCAGCAGGTCATGTGGTCACGGAAGAAGAATTGCAGTTCCTAAAGAAGATTTATTACGAAGCCAAAGGCTGGACTGAAGATGGTATGATCCCCAAGAAAGTCCTCGTTGACCTCGGTATGGATGACGTCGCTGAAGAAATCGGCGTATAAGGAGACAAATAATGGTTGCTTCCACATCAAAATTTAAATATATCGTATGTGACCCCGAACTATGCATTGGATGCCAGTTGTGTGAGTACATCTGCTCCTACACCAAAACGGGTGAATTCAACTCCTACCGAAGTCGAATTCGGACGGTTCGTGTGGACGAGGTTCTCATCACAGCCGTCTCCTGCAGAACATGTGAAAACGCCCCATGTGTGATTGCATGCACCCGGGATGCGCTAACTCAAGATTCTGAAACAGGCATCATCCATATTGACCCTCAAAAATGCGATGGATGCGCCTGGTGTATTGAAGCCTGTGATTTCGGTGCTATTTCGATCAATCATGAAACGAAATTAGCAGAAATCTGTAATCAATGTGAGGATATTGAAGACGGCCCACAGTGTGTGAAGATTTGCCCCAAGGACGCTCTGGAATACACAACACCTGACCAGCGTTCACAACGAACGAGACATAAACTGATTGCAAACAACCTGAAATTTCCACAAAAAGCGAAGGATCCTCGATGAGTGAAGCGTTCAACGAAACCAAGGATGAAGAACTCCGTATAGGTGTTTACATTTGCCACTGCGGCAGCAATATTGCTGGGGTTATTGACCCGAAAGAAGTCGTTAATTTTGCAGAAGGATTACCGGATGTTGTCAGGGCGACAGATACTTTATATGCCTGTGCAGACACTGGTCAGCGACTCATTAAAGAAGACATCAAAAAATATAATCTTAATCGGGTTGTCGTCTCAGCTTGCTCCGTTCGCATGCACGAACCCACATTCCGAGCGGCCGTATCTGAAGCAGGATTAAATCCTTTCCTGATGGAGATGGCGAACATACGTGAACAATGCACTTGGGTGCATGGGCATGATCCTGAAGGTGCGCTTGAGAAAGCAAAAGACCTGACAGCAGCAGCCATTGCCAAAGCACGGTTTTTGACATCTCTAGATATGATCAAAGTACCTGTAACTCAAAAAGCGATGGTGATTGGTAGCGGTGTGGCGGGTATCAGTGCATCACTTGACCTGGCGGAACAGGGGATTGAAACTATCCTGGTCGAAAAAGAACCGACGATTGGGGGGGTAATGGCACAGCTTAACAAAACCTTCCCCACCATGGACTGTAGTATATGAATACTTGCACCTAAAATGGCTGACGCGGCGCGTCAACCCCGGATTGATGTTAGAGCTTATACAGAAGTCGAGAAAGTAGAAGGTTTCGTCGGCAATTTCAAAGTCACCTTACGAGAAAAAGCGAAATACGTTATCGCTGATCGGTGTAATGGCTGTGGCGATTGTGCACAGGCCTGCCCTATCGAAGTACCTAATTCATTTGAAATGGATCTTGCACCCCGAAAAGCAATTTATATCCCAATGAGCCAATCAGTGCCGTTGATCTATAGTATTGATCTTGACGCCTGTATTCATTGCTATAAATGTGTTGAAGCATGCGGTGCCTTGGAAGCTATCGATTTCAGCCAGGAAGATAAATTAGTTGAAGAAGATATTGGTGCAATCATCGTCGCAACCGGCTTCAGTCATTTTGACCCAAGTGTCATGGAAGAATACGGGTATGGACGTTTCCCCAATGTTATCACCTCCATGGAAATGGAACGATTGAATAACTCCGCTGGACCAACTGCTGGCGACCTGATCCGTCCAAGCGACCATAAAATTCCACAAAAATTAGCTTTCATCAATTGCGTAGGATCTAGGGATAAACGTTATAATCCCTCCTGTTCGAATTTCTGCTGTATGTATTCGATCAAGAATGCAGTGCTGTTGAAACAAATGGATCCAGAAGTTGATATCACCATTTATTATATAGACATCCGCACTCCCTCTAAAGGGTATGAAGAGTTTTACAATCGGGCACGTGATATGGGTATCCATTTCACTCAAGGCAGACCTAGCATGATCACAGAAGACAAAGAAACGCATAACCTCTTTGTCCATTCAGAAGATATCGGTTTAGGGCATGTCATTGAAGAGGAATATGACATGGTCATGTTAAACCAGGCAGCGATTCCCCAGCCAGACCAGGATCATATGAGTTCAGTTCTTAATGTTGCTCAAAGTCCAGGCGGTTGGTTCATGGAATATCATCCCAAACTGCGCCCAATGGACAGCCCCACCGATGGTGTTTTCTTTGCTGGTGCCTGCCAGGGTCCGAAAGACATTCCCGCCAGCGTCGCCCAGGGCTCTGCAGCTTCCTCACGAGCCGGTCGGATTCTCCATTCGGAAGAATGGGAAATCGAACCTACTGTGGCTGTCGTCTGGCCTGATCGCTGTTCAGCAACGACGAAAGGCCGTGCATGTGGATTATGCGCAAAAGCTTGCCCCTATGGTGCCATCAATATTCTTAGTCCAGAAACACCAGCCGAGATCATCACCGCAAAGTGCCATGGTTGTGGCGGTTGTGTGGCTGAATGTCCTGACAATGCCATCACACAACTCCATTTCACAGATGCACAGATATTAGCTCAAATGCGTGCTGTTCTTGCAAGCAAACCAGAAGAAAAGATCATCGCATTTCGCTGCCATTGGTGTTCTTATGGCGGGGCAGACCTGGCTGGCACAAGCCATTTTGAATACACAGCCAATGAACGCGGATTGCGTGTAATGTGCTCTGCTCGCCTTGACACTGACTTTATTTTTGAAGCATTCCGATTAGGCGCCGGTGCAGTACTTTATTCTGGATGTCACCCACAAGATTGTCACTATATTACTGGTCAATTACTCGGAGCAAAACGCGCTAAACGACTGGAAAAGATTTTCAGCCGCATGGATATGACCGAAGGACGCTTCCGGATCGCTTGGATCAGTGCCGCTGAAGGTGATAAATATGCCCGTGTATTGAATGAAATGCAAACTGTGTTGGATAACATCCCCCCCGAAGAACTTAAAGCTGAAATTGACAGATTAAAACCTGAGATGTCAAAGAGGTTAAAGAGATTCCCTGGCGTACCTGATGTTTCGGAAGCTATGGAATATTCAGATGCTCTAACCAAAGTCATCAATGAACTAAAGGAGGCGGCATGAGACACCCCTCGACGACCCAAACCTTTGCAGATAAGGTAAAAGCCATTCCTGGTGGTGAACACCTGGAACTATGCTACTCCTGCGGCACTTGTGTGAGTAAATGCATGATCCAACAAAAGTTGGAACCAGATTTTAATCCCCGTCGGCTGCTTCGAATGGTTATGATGGATATGAAAGAAGAAGCCTTTACAGGCCCTACAACATGGATGTGTTCTGAGTGCGATCTTTGTTACGAAGCTTGCCCACAAGAGATTCATATCTCGGGTGTGATTACAGCTGTAAAAAAAATTGCTGTCGATCATGGCAGGAAAACCCTTCTTAAAACGGCTGTCGTTGATCAACAAACATGTGTGGCATGTGGTCTATGTGTGGAGTCTTGTCCTTATGAAGCCATCAAGCTCGTTCAAAAAAAGGTCCCCTATCGCGGCCAAGTCCAAGTGGCACAAGTAGATCCGGGTCTTTGTATGGCTTGCGGCTTATGCTCTGCAGTTTGTCGGTCTACATCAATTGGCGTGTCTGACGAATTTACTGACAAGGAACTGATGGAAGATTTATGGAATTGGCTGCAACCTCAGGAAGTGATGATCTAATGGAAACAAAACCAAGAATTGCACTATTTCAATGTCAGTGGTGTTTATATTCAGAACCCGACCAATATTGGGTTGATCATAACCTGCCCCCTTCAATCCATTTAATCAAAGTATCCTGCACCGGACGTATTAACCCACTATATATATTAAACGCAATTCAGGGTGGCGCTGATGGGATAATGATAAGTGGATGTCTTCCCGAGAAATGCCACTACAAGGAAGGCAACCTTAGTGCCTTAAGGCAGCACGAAGAATTCCTAAATCTCCTTGATTATATAGGTTATGAGCGCGAACGGATTCGGTTTGTTTGGCTGGATTTACAGGATCGTGGTCGTATTCAACAGGAATTAGCTAATTTCAAAGCCCTTATCTTAATATTGGGTTCATCAAACACCTTGGCAACAAGGATCAAAACTCCGGTAGGGGGATTAAATGACTGAGCTCATAACTAAATTAAAAGCTGAGATTAAGAGGTTGATTAATGAAAACATAGTGGATGTGGTAATTGCATTTAAAAAAGAGGATTCACCACTGCGTCCACAGCCAGCTTTTTTCCGTTCCAACGACTCACTCGAGGATCTTGAATATAATAGTTTGTGTCAAAATAATCTTGCGAATTACTTAACCAAATATCCACATGAGACTCGGATTGGAATTGTCGTCCGAGGCTGCGAGAGCCGGTCTGTCAATGCCCTGGTCGTTGAAAAACAGCATCCTCGAGAAAATTTATATCTTATTGGTGTTCCATGTCAAGGTATCGTAGATTTACGCAAACTTATCAATCAAACTGGTGAGGATATTTCTGGCTATTCAGAAAATCAAGATAAAATTACGGTGATTTTCAAGGGAAAGGAATATAAATTTGACCGGCAGAGTGTACTGCATGATTCATGCGTCCGCTGTGTACATCCAAATCCCGTGAATGCAGATGTCCTCATAGCAAAACCCCTGCCTGAGGGAGATCCATCCATTGTTCGTAAATCTGTAGAATCATTTGAAGCATTAACCAAAGAAGAACGTCATGCTTGGTTCCGTCATGAGGCAGAACGCTGCATACACTGCTATGCATGCAGAGAAGCTTGCCCTATGTGCTACTGCAAAGAATGCTTTGTAGACCATAATCCACCCCGTTGGACAGAAAGCTCAGTTTCACCTGCAGGTACGCAAGCCTGGCACATCATTCGTGCTTTTCACCAGGCAGGTCGCTGCACGAGTTGTGGCGCATGCGAAAGAGCCTGTCCCATGGATATCAAGATGACATTCATGACAGATAAACTCAATGAGGATATGCTCAAGCTTTATAATTTCGAGTCTGGCATGGATGACAAAACACAACCGCCCTTTGCATCGTTCAATTTGGATGATAAGAATCGCTTCGTAGCTTGAGGAATAATCTCATGATGTATATTCTTGAAAAGAAAAAAATAAACCAATTATTAACAGGCTGGGTACAAAAATATGAGGTGTTTACACCGCAAAAGATTGAAAATTACTCACAATTCCTTCCTTTTGATGATACCAGGGAGCTGACCCTGGAAGAGCCTCACAATACCCGCTTTCCTCCAAAAGCTTTTTTCTTACC
>CAYTXE010000036.1:0-21845 GCA_964441045.1 uncultured Candidatus Brevefilum sp. | reverse complement strand
ACTGGCTAAATCTGCCCCAAGGTCCATCAATGCAGCTGTTCTCCGCATGGTCTCTGAATTCACATTGGATGTTCTAAATCCAATTGTGTCACCAACGATCCCTGCAAGTAAACACGTCGCCACATCCAGATCTATCGTCAATCCCCATTTTGGCAAACGATCAAAAAGGATCCCAGCGGTTGCCACTTGTTCAGGTTCAACAATATTATAAGTGCCAAAACTGTGGTTTGTTTTATGGTGATCAACCACCAGATCAGGTTTTCCATAATCATTTAGCACTTGTCCAACCCTTTCTGGATCGGAACAATCCAAAACGATAATAAAATCTACTTCTCCCTCTGGGGCCTGGTTGACCAGCTGAATTTTCGGAAGATATTCAAATCCAGCTGCGCCATCTTCTAAAACCATTTGCACAGATTTGCCTGCATTAATCAAAGCCAAACCCATGGCTAATACCGAACCCACCGCATCAGCATCAGGTCGAACGTGAGAGACAATAAGAATTCTTTTATTCTGGTTCAGTCGATCTGCAATTTGTTGGTCAATTCTATTCATCATATCCATCCATTAAATGCGGATCAAACTTTTCTTGTACATCTTGTGGGCGAGCTTCTCGTTCTGCTCGAATCTCCTCTAAGAGCAATTCGATTCGATCTGCTTTTTCCGGGGTCTCATCCCAGAAAAAACGTAATTTTGGCATAACTCGCAGTTTAACTTCCTGGCTAAGGCTGTAGCGAAGAAAACCGCCAGCATTTTGCAACCCGTGTAAAATTTCTTCAGCTTGTGTCTTACCTGCTAAGGCAGATACATAAATATTTGCATAATCTAATTCGCGATCTACAACGACATCGGTGATATATACACCTTTAATACGAGGATCATTTACTTTTGATTCAATAATCTCAGTTAAAACGCGCCGGATTTGATCCTGGATTCGTTTTAACCTAATTTCTGATGGCATCCTTCCTGCTTTCTATTCCCTTACTAAACTGTCTTCTCTTTAATAACATACCCTTCAAGCTCGTCACCTTCTTGAAATTCGTGAAATTGTTTCATCGAAATACCACATTCAAACCCTTCACGTACTTCACGAACATCATCCTTTTCACGCTTTAAGGAACCAATCTCACCATCGAAGAGCACCCTTTTATTTCGGATCACTCTGATTCTCCCATTGCGCCTGATCTCACCTTCAATCACACGACAACCTGCTGCGACCTTATAACGGGAAACCTTAAAAGTCGCTAAAACCTTTGCTCGTCCAATCACCTTTTCAACCATTTCTGGTTCAAGCATTCCTTCAAGCGCCTTTTCGATATCCTCTATCAAACGATAGATGATTGTGTATAACCGTATCGAAACACCTTCGATGTCGGCCAGACGTTCCGCAGCATTATCTGAATCAACAGAAAACCCAATCACAATAGCATCAGAAGCAGCGGCGAGCATCACATCACTTTCAGTCACATTGCCCGTTTCCTGGTGTAGAATTTCAATGGAGACTTCAGACTGTTTTTCCCCTAAGTCCTTTAAAGAATTAACAATTGGTTCTAAAGAGCCTTGAACATCTGCCTTAACAATCAAGCGCAGTGCTTGTTCCTCTCCAGCTTGAAGTCGTTCAAAAAGATCCTCGAGCGTGGCTCTTTGGACAAATTTTTGAGATTTTTCTTCCGCTTCCATTTCTTCAACAATCGCACGGGCTTCCTTTTCTGATCCAACAACCCGGAATAAATCACCTGCACGTGGAACATCATTCAGACCCATCACAACAAATGGTGTGGATGGTCCAGCATCTTTAATCCGATTACCACGAAAATCAAACATTGCCCTGATACGACCATGAGATTTTCCAGCCAGGATCGTATTCCCAACTTTAATGGTTCCGTTCTGTAAGAGTAACGTTGCCATAGCACCACGGGATTTATCTAATTCAGCTTCAACAACTGTCCCCAGAGGTTCTCCATCGGGATTCGCCTTGATTTTCATATTATCAGCAACCAGGAGGATCGCCTCCATCAAATCATCCAATCCTTCCATCTTAACCGCAGATACCGGCACGACGATCGTATCACCCTCCCAATCATCAGGGATCAATCCGATTTCAGAAAGCTGCTTCTTCACACGTTCCGGGTTGGCTGAAGGAAGGTCCATCTTATTTAAGGCTACAACAATTGGCACACGAGCTGCTTTTGCATGGTTCGCTGCCTCTCGTGTCTGCGGCATAACACCATCATCTGCTGCAACAACCAGGATAACAATATCCGCACCCTGCGCACCACGCGCTCTCATGGACGTAAACGCGGCATGGCCAGGTGTGTCCAAAAAGGTGATTTTTTTACCTTCATGTTCTACCTGGTAGGCACCAATCCCCTGGGTGATACCCCCTTCTTCGCCAGCGGCAACATTCGCATCTCGGATTGCATCCAAAAGTGTCGTTTTTCCATGGTCGACATGTCCCAACATGGTGACTACAGGCGGACGTGCTACAAGATCTTCTTCCGCTTCATTATCTATCACCTGCCGCCATAGAGGAACCTCTCCCTTTTCTTCAGGCGTTTCCTCTTCAATTTTTTCCAACTCAGGTTCAAAGCCGAGTTCACTGGCAACCACAGCCGCGGTATCAAAGTCAACACTCTGGTTAATGCTGGCCATGACACCATTACCCATTAATACCTTGATGACATCAATAGGACTGGCTTCCAGCTTTTCAGCTAATTGCCGAACACTGATACTGTAAGGTAAGATAATTTTTTTATTGTCATTATCACTCACGCAACACCTCCAAGGTCAATCCCCTGTCCTAAAGCAATCGATGGATGCCGTAGGATGATTAATCGAATATTTTCTGTTGAGGAGCGATCAGATGATTTTTAATTCATCCTGACAATTCCTCTGCCCCCTTATGATCCTTGCTTTCATCAGGAATATGGGTTTCCATATATCGCATTAAGCTTTGCTTTTCCTGATCTGTCAGCCCGGTTTTCAGAGCATGGTCAAGGGCGCCATTAATTCCGCGCAGCCAGCATTCCCGACTGTCATGTAAGTAAGCCCCTCTTCCATGGGCTTTACCACTTGGATCCACACTCACTCCCTCAGTACCTTTTACAATCCTGATCAGTGCCCTCTTGGGATGCACTTCTCTGCAACCCACGCATGTTCGTTGTGGAATATGCTTTCTGCGACGTTTAGATTTTTTGACCATCTAATCGCTGCTCATTTTTGTCTTACTTCCAATCTTCCCATTCATCAGTTTCATCTGAGACTGGGTGACGTTTCTTGCGTTTTTTCTTCTTACTTGGCTTGGGTTGTTCCTCTTCTACTTTTTCAGGTTTAGGTTTCTCTGGTACATAATAGCCATACTTTCTGGCATCATATGAGAAGAGCTTATCAAATTCACTTTCTTCTTCCTTGGCTTTTTCAGGTTCTGGTTTTGATTTTTCTTCTTCAACCACCAGCTCTTCTGCTACTTCTGAAGAAACCTTGCTTTCCGTTTCTTCTGGAGCTTCAGGGGCAACAACTTCTCCTTCAGCTTCAATTTCAGCTTCAGGTTCACCTTCTGCAACCACATCTTCAATTTGAGTGGGTTCTTCCTCTGTTTCTGCTGCTAATTCCTCAGCCGCTCTCGCTGCTACTTCTTCAGGTGTAACGCGCAGACCATCTGTAAGCTCAGTAATTTGTTTTAATGACTTCGGACCAATTCCATTTAGCCCTAAAATCTTATCAGCATCCATCCGCATCTGTAAAACCAGGTCGCCTAATGTGTCCAGGCCGCCTTCCTGAAGGATAAACAGAATGTGCTCTGGCAATTCAACATCCAGGATATCAATCTCAAATGTCAATCCCGGAATTGTTGCCAATGCTTCTTCACGGCGACGCTTTTCTTCAAGATCTTCTTCACGACGCTGCTCTTCCACCCGCTTTTCAATACGGTTAATGAATTTGGCCATGAAATTATAATCCTCAGGTGGAAGCGGACGACCCTCAGCTTTTTTATCAAGCATCACCCGCACTTTGGCCATGGCTTCAGCTTCTCTCTCCGCCATCTCTTTATAAGCAGGATCCTCAAGTAATTTCTGCAGGGATTCACCAGCTGCTTCAACCTGGCTCTTGATATCAATTCGCCAGCCGGTCAATTTGGCTGCCAGGCGCGCATTTTGACCATCTCGACCAATTGCCAGGGAGAGTTGATCTTCTGGGACAACAACTGTTGCAGTGTTGCCATCTTCTTCTGACTCTGTCAGGTAGACCCCAACAACTCTCGCAGGACTGATCGCTTTAGCGATAAATGAGGCTGCATCTTTGCTCCACTCGATCACATCAATTTTTTCATCGCTGAGTTCACGCACAATTGCCTGGATACGGACACCCCGCACACCTACACACGCACCAACCGGATCAATGCCTTGCTGTGTTGCAGAGACAGCAACCTTTGCCCTCTGTCCTGGCTCACGTGCAATGGATCGAATTTCTACCACGCCATGATAGATTTCAGGAACTTCATTTTCCAATAAACGCCGCAGGAATTTGCGATGGGCTCTGGAAAGATAGATCTGTGGACCCCGGCTGCTTTCTTTGACCTCGTAAACCAAACATCGGATCCGATTATGCACACGCAGACGTTCTCTTGGAATCATATCTTTGCGCAGCATCAAACCCTCGGCTTTTTTATCCAGACCAATGGTCGCGCCTCGACCGCTGATCGCCTGGACAACACCGCTGACGATTTCGCCAACCTGCTTTTCAAAATATTCAAGTTGAATTTCTCGTTCAGCTTCGCGGATTCGTTGTTGAATGACCTGGCGTGCTGTCTGAGCAGCTACACGTCCAAAATTCTGCGGCGTGGTCTCGACAACAACCATATCACCTAACTCGGCCTCCGGGTCAACCTCTCGAGCTTTGCTGAGCTGAACTTCAGTAATATCATTCTGAACGTCTTCTACAACTTCCTTTTCCGCAAAGATTAACACCTCACCGGTATCCATATCAACCTTTGCTTCCACAAGCTGAGCATTCGATGCGTTAACAGCCCGACGATAGGCAGATATCATTGCTGACTCAAGCGCTTCCAAGATGATATCCCTGGAGAGCTGTTTGTCTTCAACGACCTCATTGAATGCCAGTGTAAATTCACTTTTCATGGTGCCACTTACTCCCTATAACTGATCTTACTTGATACAAAGAAAAGTGGGGGGAACCCACTTTTCGACGTAAAGGGTATGAAAATAATAAGCCTAAGCTTATCAACTCACAAGTGATTCTAGCACATATCAAAATGAGGTGCAAGAGATTTCCGGATACCTGTTTCCGGATACCACAATCATCAGTGGAAAATATAAGTTCCCGTTTAAAAATAGTCCATTGCATTAGCATAAACCTGCCAAAACAACACAATTGAAAAAACTCTGGTGAGATTGTGTAAATCTACTATAATTTTATTATCAATAGACACACTTAAGGATGATGATATGAAAAAAGATTTTTTATGGTGGCGAGACGGAATCATCTATCAAATTTATCCCCGGTCCTTTGCCGATGCAAACAATGATGGGATCGGTGATCTCCAGGGGATAATTGGGAAGCTGGAATATCTTCAAACATTGGGAGTGGATGCGATTTGGCTTTCCCCGATTTATCCCTCTCCTGACGTAGACTTTGGCTACGATGTCGCTGACTACAAGGCTATTGACCCCAAATTTGGAACGATAAAGGATTTTGAACAGCTGGTCAAAGAAGCGAAGAAACGGGATATCCATATCATTCTGGATCTGGTACTAAACCATACATCCGACCAGCATGAGTGGTTCATCGAATCCAAAAAATCCAAGGACAATCCTTATCACGATTGGTATATCTGGCAAGATCCCAAACCAAATGGCGATCCACCCAATCAATGGCAGGCTGTCTTTGGTGGACCCGCATGGGAATTTGATCCCAACATTGGACAATATTACTACCATATGTTTTACAAAGAACAACCCGATGTAAACTGGCGCAATCCTGCGGTACGGGCTGAAATGCTTGATGTTTTTCGATTCTGGTTGAAGAAAGGCGTGGATGGTTTTCGTTTGGATGTGTTCAATGCATATTTCAAAGACCCTCAACTAAGGGAAAATCCAAGGAAATTTGGCATCCGACCCTTTGATCAACAAAAGCATATCTATGATTGTTCGCAACCTGAAATGTTCCCACTTCTTAATGAAATCCGCAGCATGCTGGATCAATACAAGCAAGCTTATGCAGTCGGTGAGAGTTTTCTAGCAACAACGGAACAATCAGCTGGATATTGTGGGGATGGGAAATTGCATGCAGCCTTTAATTTTGATTTCGCAGAGAATCGATGGCATCCATCTCGTTTCCTAAAATCCGTCCAAAACTGGTATGAAGCCCTGTCAGCTGAAGCCTGGCCAAATAATTTCCTCAGCAATCACGACATGAAACGTGCGGCTTCTCGCTACTGCTTCAGAGAAGATGACCGACGTGCCAAAGTAGCGGCTGCAATGCTTCTAACACTCAAAGGGACACCTTTCATTTATTATGGAGAAGAAATAGGTCTCCGAGATATCCCCATACGGAAGAAATCGGATGTCAAAGATCCCATTGGTCAACGGTATTGGCCGCTTCACAAAGGACGCGACGGCTGTCGAGCACCCATGCAGTGGAGCAGTGAAATCAATGCAGGGTTTTCTCAATGTGATCCCTGGCTGCCTGTGCATTCGGATTATCCAACACGAAATGTCACCCAACAATCCTCCGACCCTGATTCCCTCCTGAACTTCTATAAGAAAATCATAAAGATAAGGAGATCAGAACCTGCACTCCAGAGAGGAAACTTCACGCCCCTGAATGAGGATCCAAAGCACATTTTGGCATACCAACGACAGCATAATGATGATAATTTGACCATCCTCCTAAATTTCACCTGTCAAGATCGAGATATTAACCTCCCGGAAGGTCATTGGATTTCTTTGATCATTGACAATGAAACTGCCACAGGAACCATACAATTATCACCCTATCAGGTTGAGATCCTGAAGTTGAAAAAATGAGCCAACCACCATATCAAAATCAAAATTACTGATCGCATCATAGATTCATCAATCTGTCTTCACTGTACGACATAAAGGAAGCGTTCGATGAATAGTCCTTACATCTCAGGAACTGATCCGCCGCCAGATTTACCGCTTGGCCGGTTCCTCCCGCCTATACCTGGAGGGCTCGTAACAAAGTGGTGCAAGGAAAATCTCTCGCCTGGTGAATGGGTTCTGGATCCATTTGGTTTTAGCCCAACGATCCCCATTGAAGCTGCAGCGGCAGGGAATCCAATATTAGTCACGGTGAACAACCCCATCCATGCCTTCTTGCTCAAGGTCTTAGCCAGTGCACCGAAGAAAGAAGAGCTGATCGCAGCCCTGCAAGACCTTGCCGTTGCACCCAAAAGCGATGAACGCATGGAACCATATATCCGCAGTTTGTATCATGTCAGCTGTACAGATTGCCACCACCAACTCGAAGCAGATGCATTTCTTTGGAAAAAAGGGGCAGATCATCCTTATGCAGTGCAGGTTGACTGCCCTAACTGCGGTGCGCGTGGAGAACAGCAGTTGACAGAGGAATCCCTTCAAAGCCTGTCACCATTACCCCCAAAACGTTTGCACCTTGCACGAGCGTTAAATCGAATCGTTGACAGGAATGATCCAATACATTCACAGGTTGAGAACACACTCAACGCCTATCCTGCCCGACCTCTTATCGTTTTACAAACGATCATCAACAAGCTTGATAGTTTGGAACAAACACCAAGGCGCCGTGAATTATTGATTGCTTTGATCCTTTCAGCCGCTGACCGAGGGAACACTCTGTGGGCGCACCCTTCACCCCGCAATAGACCCCGCCAAATTGTGATTCCGTCCGTGTATAGAGAACGGAATCTTTGGAAGGTTTTGGAAGAGTCTGTCGAAGTCTGGCAAACTGGAAAAACACCTCTGCCAGTAATTGAATGGGATGGACAACCTTCTACATCGATTGGAATTTATCGGTTTAGAGGTCGCTTCAAATCACTCGACTTTTCAACAGGTTCTCCCCGTATCAGCGCCATTCTTACTGCCATTCCCAGGCCGAACCAGGCATTTTGGACGTTATCTGCTTTGTGGACAGGGTGGATCTGGGGTCAAGACGCAGTCAATCCTATACGACCGGTGCTCTCTCGTCAGCGTTACGACTGGAACTGGCATGAAAATGCCTTAAAAGGCATATTCGATTCGATTCATGCACTCAATTTGCCCAATATTAAATTCTCTGGGTTGATCGCAGAAAATGAACCCATGCTGCTACTGGCAGCGCTCTTGGCAGCGAACGCAGCTGGGTTCAAATTAACAGCCTTTGCACAATCCCATGATGACAAACTGGCTCAGTGCAGTTGGGATCCTTTTCCAGTTCCAATCAAACCAACCAGACCTGACCAGGCAATCAGAATTGCGAAAGAAAAAGTTGCCGCATATTTGGTGGAAAAGGGTGAGCCGGCGTCCTACCAGCAAGTTCATGCAGCTGCTGTTTCAGGTTTGGCAAATGAGAACAACCTGGCCATCGACATCTTCCTTCAAACCCCTCACCAGGCAACCTCAGAGATTCAAAAGTGGATTGAATCCCTTTTTCAAACTGGTGAATTCCTGACCCATATAGCAGATGAGAAAGCTTCCCTTGAGACAGGGGATTGGTGGCTTAATAATCCTTCCATCACACAACTACCCCTCATGGATAGGGTTGAGGAGCGGATTATCCTCCATTTGATTGAAAATCAAACAACCACAGCAGAAGCTGTGAAAGAAGATATATACCAAGCTTTTCCCGGTATTTTTACACCTGAGGATATCCTTTTACTTACATGTCTTGAATCCTATGCAGACCTGGTTGATCCACAAACCCATCTTTGGAAGCTGCGTGATTCCGAAAAAATTAAAGCACGCCAACAGGATGTCAGGCAGATGAGGGACTCCCTGATCAACATCGCTCACCGTCTTGATTTCCAGGTAAACGGGCATGATCCCCTTTTGTGGTTTGAGGATCATCAATCGCAGCCATGCTACAGTTTTCACATCTTCGCTTCAGCCGCTGTGTCAAGACATCTGCAAAAACCGCCAAATGCTACCGTAACCAATATCCTGGTTTTACCAGGTAGCCGCGCCAATCTGCTGGCCTTTAAGAAAGAACGGAATCCATTATTGAAGCAAACCCTGGATCAGGATTTCCTGGTCGTTAAGTTTCGCTTAATTCGGGATCTGGAAATCAACCCGCTCCTGTCACGAGATTTGTTCACTGAGCAAATCATTGCAGACCCACCTGAGTACCATGCTTCACAACTGGTATTATTCTGATGACGGATTAGGGCGGTGTCGAGGTCGTTGTCGAAGTTCCCGTTTGTGAGGGCGTCAATGTGATCGTTGCAGTCGGTGTAACCATTTCAGTGGGTGTCAATGTCGAGGTCTGAGTCTGTGTAGCCGTCTCTGTAGGGGTCATGCTGGGTGATGGCGTTCTTGTTGGTGTCGCTGTTTTTGTAGGTGTTGGCGTTGGAAGTTGAATATTCAAAGTGAATAACTTCTCCGCGTACATACCTTCTTTACTATGTACATAAAATTTCAATGTGACGATGCTGGATTCTATCTCCTCAAGATCCCATTCATAAAGGGTTCCAGGAGTTTCTTGTGGTGATTCAACATCATCAATCAGCACAGTCCACGTTAATGGTTGAGACCCTTTTCCCCACTCTATTCGATAATAATCGAAATTCTCAGAGGCTGTGATCATCCCTCGGATTTCTAAAGGGTTTTTTTTGATGGTTTGACCGTCAGTGAGACCAGTGATATTAATGATTGGGCGTGGATCATCCGAGCGACACGCACGTGATGGGACAAAGAATAAAGGTTTTGAAAAACCCATCTCCTCAGCCCAGTCTTTACCCTTTGGGTCATCCTCCAACCAGTGCATAGCCCAGGGATCTGAAACATTAATAGCAAATTTTTCATCAGTGAAATCATCACAGGCTTCTGAAACAGCCAACCCTGTCCAGGTATCCACCGTTACCTTTTTCCATAAATCCTCAGATTTCGATACGGGGGGTTGATCAGCAGCGAATATCTCACTCCGCTGCTCAGGGCACCACTTTGAGGGTTCCGTTCCAGAAATCGCACAGATTACCCGGTCGATGACACCTGCGGGTCGTATATATGCTGAGGGATTCCCACTTCTAAGGACATTGATGCCATATGTCATGAACTCAGCCCATATTGGACCCGCACCTGACAAACCAGTTGTTTTATTCATCGGGGAGTAATCCGTATTGCCGACCCAAACACCCACAACAAGATCGGGGGTATAGCCCACTGTCCAATTGTCACGGAAATCGTTGGTTGTTCCGGTTTTGACGGCTGCTGTGAAATCTAAATTGATCACCGGGTTGGTGCCGAACATGGGTATCCGGGCAGATTTGTCCGAAAGAATGGATGATATCAGATAGGCATGTTCTGCCCTGATCACCTGATCCCCGACGGGTGGCTCGTATTCATAGACGATATTACCTGTTCGATCCACGATCTTTGATATCCCAACCGCTGGTATCCTTCGTCCTTCGTTGGCAAAAACAGCATATGCGGAGGTCATTTCCAACAGACTGATTTCACCACCTCCCAGTGTCAGGGAAAGGCCATAATCACTGCGGGTCAAACTGGTGATCCCAAATCGTCTGGCAAGAGCAATCAATCCTTCCTCACCGGGTGTTTCTGGATCATCATATATCTCAACAAACTCCAATGCCTTCACCGCCGGAATATTATAAGAATTTGCCAGGGCAGAACGCAATGTTACTGGACCATGAAATTTATTGTCGTAATTGACCGGTTCATAAGGCGGATTGGTGTCAAAAGGATCCGTTGAAGGTGGAAATTCAGATGGAACATCCCAAATCAATGTTGAGGGCGTCCATCCCTTTTCAAAAGCAGCCACATACGTGAGTGGTTTAATTGTTGAGCCTGGCTGACGGGTTTGTGATAAGGCCATATTAACCTGCCCATCAATCGCTTCACTGTAAAAATCGACAGATCCCACCATCGCTAAAATTTCACCATTATTCGGGTTCATCGCCAACAACGCCCCATTTGTAGCGTTGTTTTCCACCAGAGCAGCTACCTGGTCGGCTACGATGCTTTCAGCTTGATTCTGAAGCTCAGGATCCAGTGTTGTATAAACTGTGAACCCGCTCCGGTAAATTGTTTGGGGATCAAACTGTTCCTCCAGCAAATATCGCACATAAACAACCCAATGCGGAAAATCCATATCAAAGGTTTGTTTTGGAAATTTATAATTTGCAAGGTCAATCCC
The DNA here is from genome assembly GCA_964441045.1 of uncultured Candidatus Brevefilum sp. Classification (GTDB taxonomy): domain Bacteria; phylum Chloroflexota; class Anaerolineae; order Anaerolineales; family Anaerolineaceae; genus Brevifilum. Next base: position 10,475 of record CAYTXE010000036.1, on the reverse strand, counting down.
AGCCTGGGCGGCATCTTCATATGAAATGCAGACAGCCGGCCGACCAGTTCCAACTTCAATACATCCCCGTTCCCGGCTCAACTCATACATCAACACCAATACCGAACGCTGTCGATATAGTGTAGCTTCACGATTATTATAGATATCATAAATAGCTGGGCCTTGCGGCAGCCCTGCCAGGAAAGAAGCCTGCCACAAGTTGAGTGAGTCTGCAGATGAATTGAAATAAGTTTCTGAAGCCGCCTCAACTCCATATGCCCTATTGCTATAAAAACTTTCGTTTAAATATAATTCCAGTATCTCTTCTTTGGAATAAAGTCGCGTGATCTCATAGGAGAGAACGATTTCTCTTGCCTTTCGCTCATATGTTTGCTCATAACGTTCTGTCGGATCCAGCAAGAGGGCTCGGGCTAATTGCTGAGTAATCGTAGAAGCTCCAGATCGGATCTCGCCGGCAGTATAGTTCTGATAGAACGCACGCATAACGCCCCAGATGTCAAAGCCCGGATTGGTATAGAAATCTTTATCCTCAGTAGCAATCGTTGCCGCAATCAAGTAAGGTGACATGTCCTCCAATGGAATATAGGTTCTTCGACCAGCATTTGGGTCCAGAATCTCGTACAGCACATTCCCTTCACGATCAAGGATTCGTGTTGTCTCAAACTTTGATGCGTTTTCACGAAGCTCTGCCACATCTGGCAGGGAAGAAGATATCCGGAAATATTGATAGATTGCAAACGATCCAATAACAAGCAAAACCAAAACAACCAGGAAGATCAATGCCAATAAGATTTTGAGGAAAATGCCTTTTCTTTTCTTGGGACTCTCTCGTTTTTTTGGACGGTCTTGTTCAGATGTCCGTCGTTCCCGTTTGTGAGGAGGTGATCCCTTTGGTGGCTGCGAAAACGATTCATCCTTTCCCTCCCGTTGCGCTGACTGATAAGCAGCTGGCGTAACTGTGGTAGCTTGTTGATCTATTTGACTCACTGACCTTGGGAGATTGGGGTTTTCAGGTGTCCAATCCGGAGGTAAATCTGGGGGTGGGATGGTTGGGATATCATCTGATGTGACTACTGAGTCCACTTCCTTTTCAGCATCAGTTATCTCATCTACCTCTTGTTGGGGCGTTCCATAAGCTGTGATGCGTGTTGCTGTTTCTGAATCGTGAAGGTCTGCCCCCTCAGAAACCTGTGGGTCTATATCGAAGGCATCTTCCTCCTCGCCCGGGAGAGACCTGGCCTCGATTTCCCGTTCCTCTTGCAGTTGAATTGGTTGTGTTTCCTTATCATCCAGAGTTTCAATCGGGGTGAAAGGTTCACCCATCCACCAACCAGGTTTTGATTCAGGATCATCACTGGGTTGAGATTTTTGTGTCGTTAACGCTTCTTTTTTATCCGGCTCAGGTTGATCATCCCCCTCTTTGCCAGGGAAAGCGTCGCTTTCTTTGACCCACTCAGACACCTCTTCAGCGCTTTCGGAATCCACATTTTGCACATCTGAGGTCTCTAAGACAGCTTCCGATGAACCTGCAGGTGAAATTTTAATTTCCTGGGTGTCTTCTTGATCCTCAGAAAATTGATCTGAGACGCTTTCTTCCGCAGCTTCCTCTGCCTGGCTTTCAGCAGATTGATCTTCCGGTAAATGGTCATCTGTCATGGCATAATTCTAGCATAAATCCTTTTCATCCAATAGACGATATGATGAGGTAAATAGTTCCGTCACTTCCTGACTGGAAAAGTCGCGATTCACTGTTTTCTGCATCCCTGGCAATACGCTTCCACTTATCCGTAAAAATCTCTGCAAACACTATTTTCACAATCGATTCCAAACATAAATTCAATTCCCGACAAGTCAAACAAATCGACAGGAAAACACTGCACAACACAAGGGTATTGTCTTTATCTCATCTCTCCTATCTTCGACAAACCCGGCTTACAATCATTGGTAAAATGAAGCTATGGATCCGCTTACTTTCGACCGTTTTGGACCTAAAGCGTTTATCATCGCCAGAGATGGCTCATTTTCATCCACTGATCCGTCTAATGACCAGGTTTGGGTATTTTCCTTCAGCGACTCCAAAACGCACCCTTTCCACATTGAAACAACTTATGGTTTGCGTGCCAGGTCCATGCGCCTTTTCCCAAATGTCATCTTGAACAACAACCGGCTTACTGAAGAAGCTGACTTTAATACCTTCCCCAGGATCACCCGCTACACGCCTGCTCAATTGCGAATTAACTTCAGCCTGCTTAATGGCATTGATGTCCAGCTAGAATTGTTTGTCCCTGCTATTAACGCCCTTGCAGGCGGGTTTGATATTGCGAACAGATCAGCAGTGCCCATTAGCCTGACCCTTGAATTGGCAGCGATATTGTTTCCCATGGATAAAGGGGTACCCATGCACCCGGAAAAAATCGGCATCAACCAGGTCCTTGAGGGTCAAACAGGGGATCTCTGGCCTGTGCTGTTCATGACCGGCGGCCCAATGGCAATCAGCAATCCTTATCCAGCTCTTTCCTTACCCATTCAAATCAGCCCTGAAGAAACGAGGAGACTCACCTGGTCCCTGGTTACTAAAAACAACCATACTGAGTCCTTTGAATCAGCACGCAGGATAACAGCTGCCCCCTGGCGAGAAACAGCCCAGGATCAGTTTATGAAGCACAACAGCCAGACCATCCACATCCGAACGGGGGTTACGGATTGGGATGCTGCATTTTACTTAGCACAAATGAATGCAATGACCCATGTGATGACTCATGAGTCAAACAAGACTCCATTTTTCATCAGGCAGCGTCTTCCAGACCAAACAATCCCTGAAGGGCGTTCCTTTGTAAACCAGGACAACCTCACCATTCTCGAATTAATGCACCTCGCGCAGGTCATACTGCCCCCAAATGATAAGGCGCTCAGATCTCATCTTGATGCATATCTTGACCGGGTTAAAGAAAATGATCAGCTGAGTTTACACTCAGATGGCAAAGCATTAAGCAAGACCTTTCGTGAGTGTCCCCTGCTTGCCCAATTATGCCTGGAAATCTATGAGATCGAAGAGGATCGTGAATTCTTGAGGAATGTTTTTCCAACACTCATTCGACTTTTTAGATCCCGATACTCTCTTCCAGTTGGCTCCGATAAACATGCCCCACTGACTTGGGATAACCCGCGCCAGTTAGCCCTTGATACAGGGATGTTCACATTTGATATCTGGGAGGCAACCGGACAAGGATTGGATATCCAGTTCGTGGAAAGCCCAGCATTGGCTGCAATGTTGTTCAGAGAAGCCCGGGCACTCCACAAGATTGCAGACATTCTTGGGGACAAACCACAGCAGCAATCCTTTGGTAATATTGAAAACAAATTAAGAAAGAAAATGCAGGCCTTCTGGCAGGACAGCTTGCAAATATGGTCATATCAAGACTGTCAATCTCAACTATCGCCCACACGTGAACTATATTATCCTGGGCCAGCTCATGAAAGCACTGAAATCCACAAGGTTTTTACTGTACCCCAAAGATTGCAATGCCATCTCTTTACCAGAGATAATGGAACCCGTGATAGCCATATTACTATTCGAGGAAAAGCTCCTGGTGGTGAAGAAATCATCGAGGATTTTGCTCCCACTGATATCCGTTGGTTCGCTGGCAGGGCTCATGTGACCACAACTAACCTGTACAGCGTCTTGCATTCAATCACCCTGAATGGAATGCAGCCAGATGATCGCTTCCTGATTGAGACAGCTAATTTATCCCAAAGTGACATCACCTGCCTGGCACCAATTTGGGCCGGTGGGGTTCGTAAGGAGAACCTTGAATCACTACTTGACGACCAGTTGAACTGGCAAAACCCAAATCTAGAATACGGCATCCCTGAGATATGGCAGTGCCGTCGTGCATTACCCGCCGATCTGTCCATCCGCGTCAATGTATTATGGAACACAATGATCATAAAAGGGTTGGTTGAAGGCGGCTACCCTGAGCCAGCCATGCGCTTATTCACCAATCTGATGATGACCATCGTGCAAGGATTAAAGCAATTTGAAGGATTTTTTCCATTCTATGACTGTGATACTGGCCGCCCTGTCGGACAGCGTAATACCATATCTGGGTTGGTTCCCCTGCGATTATTCCTGCAAATTGCAGGGATATGCCTGATCAACCCTGACAGGGTTGCAATTTGGGGTACTTCTCCATTTCCCTGGCCCATTGAGGTATCATGGCAGGGCTTGGTGCTGCGCAGGGAGGGTTCCAAAACCGATATCATTTTCCCTGATGGGACAACCTATCAGGGTGTATCAGATCAGCCGGTCCTGTTGATATCTGGCAGTTCGAGAACATAAGCAAATGTGGAAATATTGATAATGAAAATCATCAAAGAGAGAATTTCCCGCCATTGAACAAAATAACAAAGACAGAAATTGGAATCAAAAACAGAGGAATTGGTGAAGAAAATGAATCTAAAAGAACTAAAAATCGCAAGTGGTATCCTGCTCACCGATCAATACCAGTTGACCATGGCACAGCTGTACTACCGGTTGGGGCTGCACGAGACGGCAGCTCAATTTGATCATTTCTTTCGCAGCTACCCGGATTACGGCATACACAATGCTGGTTTCTGTGTTAACGCTGGCCTGGATTCCCTTCTGGATTGGTTAGATACAGCTCATTTCGGTGAGGAAGAAATCGGTTTCCTTAAGAATCAAAAAACCTCACGGGGTAAAAGGCTATTTAAAGATGATTTTTTAGATTGGCTCAAGAACGACTTCTCTACTATGGACATCAACCTCTATGCCATTCCTGAAGGACGTGTTATCCATCCCAATGTACCTATCCATGTCATTGAAGGCCCATTGGCGATTGGTCAGATCATTGAAACTGGCTTGTTGAATATCATCAACTATCAAATCCTGGTCGCTACCAAGGCTGCCCGTATAAAACAAAGCAGTCGTGGACGACTTCTCCTTGAATTCGGCTTGCGTCGAGCACAGGGACTTGGTGCCATTCAAGGTGCCAGAGCGGCATTAATTGGCGGTTCAGATTTCTCTTCCAATGTCGGCGCATCTTACCTGTTTGGCTTCCCACCTAAAGGCACGCATGCCCACAGCATGGTGCAGGTCTTTATGGGACTAGGAGAAGGGGAACTGGCAGCTTTCCAGGCTTATGCAGATTTATACCCGGATGATTGCCTGCTGCTGGTAGATACCATTGACACACTTGAATCTGGCGTACCGAATGCCATCAGGGTGTTTGAAAAACTTAAACGAGAGGGGCACAAACCTGTGGGAATCCGGCTCGATTCAGGTGATCTGGCTCACCTGAGCGTCAAAGCTGCAAAAATGTTAAACGACGCGGGGTTTCCAGATGTTTCTATCATCCTTTCGAATGATCTGGATGAGTTAATCATCTGGCAAATCATCACCCAGATCCAAGATGAAGCCCAGCGTTATGGTGTTGATCCTGACAGCTTGATCAAGCGATTGGTCTATGGCGTCGGTACCAAGTTGATCACATCTGCAGGGGACGCTGCCCTGGACGGTGTTTATAAACTGGTTGCAGTGCAGCAGGAGAATAAATGGATCCCCACATTGAAGATTTCTGAAAACGTGGATAAAATCCTCAACCCAGGCAACAAACGAGCCTGGCGTGTGTATGATCACCGGGGCAAAGCCACGGCTGACCTGGTCTGTTTGCACAATGAGGACATTGAAACCCTGTCCCCGCTTGAGTTACGCCACCCAACTATGGCGCGAAAACGCCGCTTCCTCCAACGTTCTCAGATTGATCATGTTGAGAGTCTATTGACGCCCATCATCAAAGATGGGTTGGTCAACAGGCAGCCCGACATCCAGGAGATGCGCAGGAAACGTGATGCTGACATTGAAGCCCTTGATCCTGGAGTTCTGCGTTTGATGAATCCACACATCTACCATGTTTCTCTTTCCCGAAAATTGTGGGATTTAAAACAGTCCATGGTCAGGCAAACACAGCCCGAGGAGGACCATTAGCTTGAGTGATGGGCTTTCCTAAAAGGAAATTTCGAAAATTCTAGAGTACAGCTTAAAGGCTGGTATTCGCATTCAATACAATATTTTTCGGTATTTCAAATTTGATTGGGTATAGAAGATGTTCAAACTAGTATATAGTTATCTACTCAATTGACGAAGAATAGGAAGTAAATTTAGGATTTGAGAATAGAAATTCAGACGAGAATGAAATTTACACAACCGCCGGATTAGAAGTCCGATGCGCTATCCATTGCGCTACAAGGGCGTGAATCCCGCCGGGGTGCCTTTCATTTCTTCCAATGTAGAAAAAATGAAAGACAAAAGGATTAATCAAAAGTTTGGCAATAACAAAATTTCCCGATACACTGAACAATATCACAAAATGAATTCAAATGTATATCGTTACTATCTACTAAAGATAGAGGTTCCTTAAATTATGTGTGAATCAGAATCTAAACTGCGAAAAACCCTGGGTATTCCGATGGATGCGGAGAAGGTGCTTGTTTTTGCTGAATCCAGTCATTGGGACCCGAACTGGCTTAAAACATCTGAGCAGTATTATCATGACTACGTCCAAAACAATCTTGATCTTGCTCTAGAATGGTTACAGAAGGAACCTCAGCGCCGCTACTCGATAGAATGTGTGTTCTTCTTACAGAAGTACTGGGAGCGCAATCCGCTCAAACACTATCGCATCTGTGATCTCATGAACCAGGGCCGGCTTTGGATGACCAGCAGCGGGGTGACCACTGCAGATACCCTGATACCGGGTGATGAAGCCATCCTGAGAGATTTCCTCTTGGGCCAGGAATGGCTGCGGTCAATCGGTGTGCATCAAGAACCAAGGACTGCGTACTTTGCTGATAGTTTTGGCTGCTCACCAGGATTACCGAGCCTGTTGAAAGCAGCGGGATTTGAGCGCTCAGCGTTTACCCGAATTGACGGCATGTTCTTCGCCGGTTGCGACTTTGAGCCACCTGGAAATTTTCCCCGAGAAGGGTCGAGTGCTGAATTACTTTCCAAGCAATTAAATACTCAGGATTTCATCTGGCAAGATATCAATGGCTCAGAAATTCTTTGCCATTGGAATGCGTTTACATATGGACAGGGAGACATGCTCGCTGCCCGGGGAATAACCCGAGTTTACCTGTTCCCTTTCTTTTTTCCTGATCCTTCCCGCAGGAATGTTCGCAATAAAATCGAAAGCTATTACAGGCAGCTTGCTCCCTTGTCCAGAACCCCCTATCACTTTTGTCCAATCGGTTTTGATTTTGTGCCCCCTGTTGAAAACCTGGTCAAGATCTTGAACCGATATAACCAGCAGGAATACCCGCGCTCTGGCATCTGGGTTATCAATGCCACACTGGATGATTATCTCGATTTGGTTGAATTCCACAAGGATAAACTGCCAACTCTCCAGGGATTTGACCCTAACCCATACTGGACTGGTTTTTATTCTTCCAGGCCCTATCTAAAAAAGATTGCTCATCAGGCGCTGGATCAATTGATCTTAACGGAGCAGGCAGCCTGTTTGATTGGCCAGGGCACGCAAATACAGCAGGAACTTTCCGATGATTGGTGGTCATTAGCTGTTTCTAACCATCATGACTTGATCACCGGCACATCACCAGATTCCATCATGGAATCTGAATCTTATCCTCTGGTAGAAGGAATTCTTGAAAACACAAAAGCAATTGGTGAAAAACTTTTACCCCCGGGGAAGATCCGAAAATCATCGGTTTCAGAAATAAATATACCGGCATGGGGGAAAAAAGATCATATCGTTCAGATAAAAACACGGTATTACCAGATTGAGATGAATGAACATCTTGGAGGTTGCATCACACAGTGGATTTTCAATGACATGGAAATGATCAAGGGAAATTCAAATGACCTGATTACTTGTGCGGAAACAGGCGGCCTTTGGCGAATGGGACATGAATTCAAGGGTGGATATTTCAAGCAGGTAGATGCTGCCAGTGACCATCTAATTTCTTTATCCGTGACTGAGAGTGATAACTGTGTACGAGTTAATAGTATTTTAGACATAGAAGGAGAATCAATTCTTCGCGAATACTTATTCTTTGCAGATTCCCCGTTAGTATTCACTCGCATCTATGGGCGTGCCCCCAAAAAACGCACCCTAACTTTACGCTTCCACCCTGACATCCAGTATTCGAATTTCTCAATGATTCAACCTGGCGGAGTGGTTGTTCGCCCCTTGGAGAAGATCTATCATCCAACATTCTGGCCAATGCAATCATTCACACACGTATTTGGCTGCTTAAACAAGCCGGGGTTTACGATTGTTACGACACAGCCAACTGCCATCGCTAGCCTTGGAGATAAGGCAATAGATCTCATCGCTTTGCGCAATGCAGTTCGAGAAACTGCTTTCGGGTTCATCGGGCTTCCTGCAAATCCTGCCGCAGGATTTGAAAAACAATCATGTGCGTTTGAATTCGCAATTGGGTTTACTGAAGATGGGGATTGGCAGAAGAACCAATTGGATAAAATCGCCCAGCAGGTAAAAGTTCGTTTTGGAAAAATAAACACCAACTATTCTTCCCATATGCGGGAAATGGCCAACAGCCAGATCGGCATCGATGCCTCTACCTATGTTCAGGCCATTGCTTTGAAAACCGCACATCGGGGAGATGGTTTTATCCTGCGGCTGCGCGCGTACCAAATACCACAATCACCTGTCACTATTCGTTTGGCAAAGCATTCAGTCAGCGGCGCTTATTTATGTGATGCACGCGAGCGCAACTTGAAACCTCTTTCTGTTGAAAAAAACACCGTTTCGTTCAAGATGACCGGAGTAATCGCTACCATAAGATTGCTTCTTGAATAAAGATGCCCGGCAAGTGCATCTGGAAAAATAAATGAAATATTTAGTCGTCCGGGGAGAAGGTTTTAAAAATTCCGGCAATTCCCCCCCAGTCTTCTATGGCCGCACCATGAACCAGTGGCCGATGCTTGTCCCGGGAATTCTCTTTTCGCTAACTACTCGAAATTTATAATGTTGGTATAGGTGGACATTTTCTTTGTTCTGTGTGTCCAGGGAACATGGGGTCTTTTCCACGTCCAGTTTCTTCAGCATGGGCTTGATTAATTTACTTGCAAAACCCTTCCCCTGAAACTCGGAATGAATGCCGATGCACTGCAAATGACAGTGGCGGAACCTGGCGCTCTTGTTATGTATGGCGGAAGAAAAATTGGAAAATTGCAATGACTGAATCATTTCCTTCAAATTTAACGTCTGCAATACTGATAATCCGCCTGATCGGATTATTTGATAAAGTGACATATCAACCTTGTTATCGGGCAACCAAATTGCCACGCCTTCCATCTTTTCGGATGTCGCATAGACTTTTCCATGTGAAATGCCATATTGGATTGCCATCTTGAAAATCTGAACCAGCTTGTTGAACCTTTTTAACTCGTTTTGAAAGAAATATACCCAAAGTGGGTCCTTCTGAAAGGCATTGGCCAAAACTTTCGCGCCAAGAGCCAATATTGATTTGCTGGATTTGGCAAGTAAAATATTCTCTTCTTCCATGAGTTGGTTTTCTTTCATATATAGAATGCTTTTAATCATTATAATCCAACTGAATAATTGATTTAACAACGCAACTATCGAAAATAATATGAGCTGCCTTTCTCAGTGCGATACCAGTGATATTTTTGAAAGCGTCGTTGTCAACATCCCAAATTTAGTACCACTTTGAAGTGGAGACCTTCAAGATTTTTTCCCGACATATGAATAGGTTATGGCAAGCCCTGCAATGATTCATGAGGTCTGATTGCATTATACTCCTCCATCCAAGCTTCGGTGATTTCCCGTGCTTCGGCTAATGAACTAAACGGATGATCATCACATAAATGGTGTCTCAAATGTTAATAAAGCCCCAAAGATTACTTCTTCGCCCCCAATTGGATCTTCAGTTTGGGCAATAAGACCTGATGCACCAACAAAATCAGTCCGGTCATCATAAAGGCCAGGACAAAGACGAGCAGCGCATTTTTCATATTGGTCATAATGCTCGGGTCAATCATCATGACAACAGCCAGTGATAACATAAGCATGCCTCCCAACAATTTCAGCATGCGCCCATGCTTTTCTTCAATTTTTGCCTGATGCAGGGAGAAGACAGAAACCAGGAAAATACCCAATTCATCAATTTGATAGATCAGCATATACACCAATAAAAATCCAAGGAATGCCATCCCCCCAATTTCTTGTGCGTTCAGCAAGTTCGTCCAGAGCACCGGGAAACCCGCCGTGCAGGAAAATTCAACCAACGAAACGCCGGCAGCCAGGACAACTGTTCCCGCAATCATTCCCCAAATGGACTCACTGGCATTCACAATGCGACGGATTCCCTTGTAAATACCAGGTTTTTTTTCATCCCGGATGGTGAAAGAAATGCCTTGTTTGAACCAAAAGTAATCTTTAATGTTGACCACA
>CAYTXE010000035.1:1774-22217 GCA_964441045.1 uncultured Candidatus Brevefilum sp. | reverse complement strand
AATCGCGTCGAGGACAACACGCGCAAACGCGGCTACCGCCTGGTCGGCGATGTCGCATTTGATGAAGCCAGGGAAGTAGCCGGCGCCATCACACCCGTTCCCGGCGGCGTGGGGCCCATGACCATCGCCATGCTGTTGCGCAATACCCTGCGTGCAGCACGCCTTGCGGATAGGGAAATTGTGGCATAACAAAATTTTTTGTAACGGAGACCCAAGGTATCGAAGAAGCCCTTCCTAAAATATAATTTATGGATAATCCCCATCCACAAATAATCTATCAAAGATTTTGTTATAAACTTCATTGGTTTTTTCTAACCTATACGAATAAGACATCCCCTGGGATTAACTGGATGGTTGATCTGCCTTGCTGCACTTTATTGAGAAAATTTAAATCCTAAATGATTAATATTCCATAACGATCGTCACCGGCCCATCATTCACCAACGCCACTTCCATGTGTTTACCAAAAACGCCCAGCTGGGTGGGAATCCCCTTCTCTATCAACATCTTGGCAAAGGTCTCAACCAATGGCTCCGCTTTATTCGGTTTTGCTGCGCTGTTAAAGGATGGCCGCCTGCCTTTGTTGGTATCTGCATACAGTGTAAATTGCGACACGACAATGGCTGCCCCCTCCACATCCAGCACGGAAAGGTTCATCTTATCTTGTTCGTCTTCGAAAATTCGCAGGTGGGCGACTTTATCGGCTAAGGTTTGAGCAACCGCCAGGTCATCTTCAGGACCAATACCCAATAAAATCAGCAATCCCAGCCCAATTTCAGCTGCAACATTCCCCTTAACTGTGACACTTCCTTGCTTAACACGCTGCAACACAGCTCTCATGTCTACCTTCCGCCAACTAACCTGCCTGTAACGTTTGCATTCTCGATTATAGCACTTCTCACAATGCGCTATAATCATTCTATGCTCGACACACTTAAAAACACTGAACTGGTCTGGGTAGACCAGCCGCAAAAACTCCGTGATGTGATTGATGAACTGTCAGACCAAACCATTCTGGCAATCGACACAGAATCCAACAGCCTGTATGCCTTTCATGAGCACGTCTGCCTTATCCAATTTTCGACTCGAGAGAAAGACATCCTGATCGATGCTCTGGTCTTGCCGGACCTCTCACTCTTAGAGTCAATTTTCAATTCAAAAATAATCAAGAAGGTTTTTCACGCTGCGGAATATGACTTGATCTGTTTATTTCGTGATTATGGTTTTCAATTTAATTATCTATTTGACACCATGATTGCTGCACGTACACTTGGTTATCAAAAAGTTGGCCTGGGATCGCTTCTCAATAAATACTTCAACGTTCAGATGAATAAAAAATTTCAACGAGCCAATTGGGGTAAGCGTCCTCTCAAAACTGAAATGCTGGAATATGCTCGTTTGGACAGCAGGTACCTGATCCCTCTGGCAGAACGTCTGGAAAAAGAATTACGAGACCAGGGGCGCTGGGAATTGGCATTAGAGGACTTCAAACGGCTGACCCAAAACATTGAAGTGACCACTGAAACTGACGATGAAGATTTTTGGAAACTCAGGGGAGCACGTGACCTGACCCCCCAGCAAGCAGCCATACTCAAATCTGTATATCGATTTCGGGAATCCGTTGCCAAAAAGCAGGATCGTCCACCTTTCAAGGTTATCAGCCAACAGGCACTGGTCGAAATTGCATCAAATTCACCGAAAAGCAGATCTTGCTTAGAAAAATTACCCTCATTGAACACCCGACAGGTCAAGCGCTATGGCAAGGGGCTGCTTCAAGCTGTAATTAAGGGTAAAAATGCAACCCCTGAATACCCTCCCCGCCATAAACGGCTGAAAGAGACTGTATTGGATCGAATTGACACGCTGCGAGAATGGCGCAAACTGACCGGGCGTGACCTGGGTGTTCCTTCTGACGTGGTATTACCACGTGATGTGCTGAACCGCATCGCATTCAAAGCCCCAATGAATTTGGATGAGCTGGCAGCACAGATGCAGGATGTGCCCTACCGCTTCAGCCATTTCGGAAATGCAATTATTAACAATCTCAACAGAGGAAACCAAAGACGATGAGATTAACCATTCACGGCGCTGCACAAACCGTCACAGGCTCCAAGCACTTGATCGAGATCAATGGAAAGAAACTCCTGCTGGAATGCGGTTTATTTCAAGGCCGACGACAAAAAACCTACGATTACAACTTAAATTTTGATTTTGATCCTGCAAGCCTTGACGCAGTCATCCTCTCACATGCACATATAGATCACAGTGGGAACCTACCAAACCTGGTTAAACACGGCTTTCGCGGGCAAATCTACGCGACAGATGCTACCCGTGACCTGGCTGATATCATGCTGAAGGATTCCGGACATATTCATGAGTATGATATCAAGTACGTTAACAAGAAACGGAAAAAGAAAGGACTCCCTCCTGTCGAACCCCTTTATACTATCGCAGACGCTGTACGGACGATGCCCCATTTCCGGCAAATCCCATATGAAAGGGCATTCCAACCCTTCGAAGGCGTCACCGCTCGCTTCCTTGATGCCGGGCATATCCTCGGATCTGCTGCCATCCTGCTTGATTTGGAAGAAGGCAATAAAAAGACACGCCTGTGGTTCTCCGGGGACATTGGCCGCCCTGATATGCCCCTTTTACGAGATCCTGTTCTACCTGGTGGCTATCACGTTGACACACTTTTAATGGAATGCACATATGGTGATCGCCCTCATGACGACATCAACAAAGCAATTAATGAATTTCGGGATGTCGTCAACCGCACGGTCAACCGCGGTGGGAAAGTGATCATACCGGCATTTTCCGTGGGGCGCACCCAAATGTTGGTTTACTGCCTGAATGAATTCATTTCCTCAGGTCAATTACCTGAAGTACCAGTGTATGTGGACAGCCCTTTGGCTGTTTCAGCGTCTGAAATATTTCGACGCCACCCAGAATGTTTTGATCAGGAAACCTGGGATTTTATATCTGAATACCGCCATCCAGCCCTCGACTTTGATTCGTTAACTTACACTCATTCGGTAGAAGAATCAAAAGCCCTCAATCGCCGTAAGGACCCCATGGTTATCATCAGTGCGTCCGGTATGGTGGAGGCAGGCCGCATCTTGCATCATGTCAAGAACAACATTCACGATGAACGCAACACCATATTAATTGTGTCCTGGCAGGCACCTCATACACTTGGTCGACGCCTGGCGGAACGCAAACGCGAGGTACGGATTTTCGGCGAATCCTATTACCGCCGGGCACAGATCGAAACGATTAACGGGCTATCTGCGCATGCAGGACAGGGACTGCTGGCAAAATATGCCAGATCTGCAGCTGCTGAAGCCAAGCAGATAATTCTTGTACACGGTGAAAAAGAGGCTGCGGACAAACTCCAAGGAAAATTGCGCCATGAGCTGAATATGCCACCCATCCACTTTCCAGAACGTTTAGAAACCTTTGAACTTTGATTCGAATTGTCCGCAACGAGAGTTAACATCTTCCTGAAGAAAATTTTTCACTTACCTAATGAAAATGCTGCTGAATAATCCAATCATATAAAAGAAACGGGAGGCACTATGAGGGAAAATATGCTTGTTCGTTTGAGTGGAACGGCATCAATCCTCGCAGGAATTACCTTCAACCTTTTGGGGTTTTCATTTATCATATAATTCTTTGTTGGAGATGTTGCCTAAGCTGTCAGTTCCATATTGTTTGCCTTTGGCTAGTTTTCTGAAGTGATGGCTACCATCGGGTTTTTGGCAAAACAGCCTCACCTGGTTAGAAATCTTTGCGTTGCTGGTTTTGTCCTAATGATCGCGGGAGTAACCATCAACATTTCCCCCCATCAGGAAGGATTCTATTCATACTTGGTCTGCTGATATTTGCCATCGCGAATCAGCCCACTAAGGCTTTACAACCCTGGGGATTCTGGTTACGGTTAATTGGTGCAGCTTAAGTACTGGTGTCATCTGTGATTGGAGTAAATTTACTGCTCGGATTTAGCATATTATTGAACGCTGCTGCACTGATCTGGTTAGGTGTCATCGTGAGAAGAAAACTGATTGAATCATAAATCACTTCGCTCTTGATCGCCGCCTTATCCCCTATGATGATTTCGAGTATAATGGGTGCCTGTCCCTGGGAGAGGTGCCAGAGTGGACGATTGGGGCGGTCTCGAAAACCGCTGTAGCTTTTGTGGCTACCGAGGGTTCGAATCCCTCCCTCTCCGCTGAATATTTCCAGAATTTCCCAAATTATATACTCTCTACTTCAATTACTTTCTTGTGCTTTTGGGGGTTAGCAATAATTTTAAAACAGATTCTTACTCAAGAAGAATATTTTTGTCGGATATTATTTTCTATATAATTATCAGTTCTTCGCTTGACAGATTTTAAGAAGGCAACGAAACCCTACTGGCGGGGGATGTCTCAGCACCATATGGATGATAAAATAAACTTGCCATTCAATATTCGTCAGGATAAGAAGATGAAAACAAGAAAAACTCCTCTGATTATTGGCTATTTACTATTTTTAATCGGATTGGCGATTGGGTTGGTCTTCAGCGGTCTGGCCTTGTGGGTGAACCTGGAAGGAGCGGCATTTTGGGGTTACCCCGAATCGATATCCTACGACCCAGCCCTCACAGCTGAAGCCGAACTTTCAAGGATAAAATGCCCTGTTTTGTTAACGGAAGGTGAGATCGGCAAGATAAAGGTTCTGGTGCGTAACCCCAACACTTACACCATCACAACATATGTTGAAGCCCATATCAGCAAGGTGGGCGAGTTGGAAAACATGCTGCGCCGCACACGCAGCGCGACACTGATGCCAGGTGAAGAGACAGAATTGCGGTGGCAAATCACCTCTGAAAACACTATTTTTGATCACATGATCCTGGCACGTGTCTTCCTGAAATTGACCCAGGGCCATGCTCCCTCACGGACCAAGCATTGCGGAATTATATCAATGAACCTGTGGGGACTGCAAAGTAAGCAGATCCTTGTGCTGACCATCACCAGCAGTATCGTTTTAATGCTTCTCGGTACCTTCATCCTTTTGCGAGCACGCTCTCAAGATACAAGCTCTCGCAACCTGTCGCTCAAGATCACACTTGCTATTGGGGTATTAACAATCATCAGCCTGATCTGCAGTCTGTTGAGCATCTGGGTTTTGATATTAATCTCCTTAGCCCTTATACCCATCATCATTTTCTCTGCGGTTAGTTATCATTTCGGAAGAGTAGAAGGTCATTACAATTAGCTTCTAAAACCCTTCACGACAACCATCGAGCAAGATCATCCTCAACGGCAGCAAAGTGATTTTTCGCATTCAAACCAAAAGCAAGTAAACAAAAATCTACACCCCGCCCATTGAGAAAGTTATTCATCATGCTTGGGTCAACGATGGTTTTATTTCTTAATCTTATAAGTGCTCATGAAAGATTATAAATTTTTACAGCACACCCCCAATTCATTTTATACTGTGTGGATCAATACCATTCATCCAGGTCAATCGTGTCGGTAATGGGATGGCAAAGGTGTTCTTCATCCGCACCGAAAGGGATCCCAGCAATTAACAAATAGGCAAACACCCTGTCCACCTGATCCAAATCCTCTTCAGGATGAGGGAAGTATTGCAGGATATCATCATATGTAACATAAGACTTTTCCCTGCCCAGTTGAAATAAACCTGCAATCGGGGAGCTGAGGTCCTTCTCTACTGCATTTACATCTGTTATTGTTTTCGGATCCATAAGTGCCTACTTTGAACTCGGTGAGATTCTACTCGCAAGGTTTTCTGAAGATTACCAACATACTAAGCATAGTATTTTTTTATGAAAACATCAATAACCTTTTGTAGATTAAAATCCATAATTTCACTTATTTTCATACAGCAAAGATAAACGATGTATGTTTTTGTTTTAATTAATCGATGCCAGAAGGCCCATCCCTTTCCATACAATCGATTTAATAATCGTAGCTATGCTAAAATTATGATGCAATCATTGGCATCCATCCCGTCAACAATGAAAAAGCCAATCCGTCTTTTAGATGAAAATTAACTGACCAAGATAAGAAGAGGATCATCATGACTCCTCCCAGCAGTAGATATTCTTCATTGGCATCTTCCATGCGTATGCAGTGTTTATGTGTGCTGTTGTTGACCAGCCTTCTCGTCATTGGATGCACACAGCCAAATGAGGTAACACCCACGCCAGATACGCCAACAATTGAACCTCAGAAATATGTTGACGCCAGGCAACGGCTTGCTGACCATGCCATCTTGATTCAGAGCCTGACAGATGAAGCTGTCATCCATGCACTCCGTACCGTCCCACGCCATCGCTTTGTCACGCCAGAATATGTGGATAAAGCCTACGACGATAATGCCCTCCCCATCGGATATGGGCAGACCATCTCCCAACCTTCTCTGGTTGCCTACATGACCGAACTGCTGGCGCTTGAGCCTGGCGACAAAGTGCTCGAGATCGGAACAGGGTCAGGTTATCAAGCCGCCCTACTGGCAGAACTTGGATACGTGGATGTTTATACAATTGAGATCGTACCGGAGCTTTACGCCAGGTCCTCAGCACTGCTAAATGAACTGGGTTACGCAGCTGTTCAAACCCGCCAGGGGGATGGATATTATGGATGGCCAGAAGCAGCCCCATTTGATGCCATCATCGTGACAGCTGCCCCTGACCACATGCCTGCTCCACTTGCGGAACAACTCGCAGAAGGGGGGATCATGGTCATCCCAATCGGGCCGCAGGGTTTTTATCAGACTTTATGGAAATTTGTCAAAGAAAAAGGCAAATTAACAGCCTATGATATGGGCGGTGTTGTTTTTGTCCCCTTCACCGGGGACATCGAAAAACCTCCTACTCCCAGGCCTTAAAACGATTGTTATTGGATTTCACCACTGACATCAGCCATGCCAGTGAATAAAAACCTACCCCTACGACAAATGTGATCCGCAATCCAAAGCTGAATGACAGCAATGACGCCAGGATTGAGGCGATGACAGAGCACGCTCCGTTGACCGCCCATATCCAGGCAACCTGCCATTGATCTTTTAAAGGGTCAAGATGATGCGTCCGTATCCTTGCTAATCCAGATGGAAAGGGAATCCCCATCAGGAAACCCAGCGGAGCCACCAGTAGTACTGTAAGTGCCAGCCGGGCAGCCAAAGGGAAGCCAAGTGTTGCGTGCAGGAATTGGGGCAGTATCAGAATATAACCCAGCAGCAGCCCAATCAAAATCAAAAACACCTTTGATAATGGCAATTTCCGAATGCCAAATCGGCTGCCCAACCCTGAAAAGAATAAAATGCAGAACAAAACAGCCGTAAAAGCGTACACAGGCTGGTCAAGGTAGAGGATGAATCGTTGGATTAATAGCATCTCAACCAGTAAATAAGCAAAACCTATACTGGCAAAATATAGTAATGTTTTTCCTTGATTTAAAGTCTTTTTATTTCTTCTAAGGATCATCACCGGCAGTAAGATTAAAATTCCTGCCAGCAAGGTTGCCAGTACGAGAAGGATTAACACTATCAGGTATCCCGCACCGCCAAAGGGCTGCCAGGTGACGCCCAACGAGCTGAGAATATCATCCAGCTGTGACCATTTGAAGTAATGTCCGAAGAAAGGATGGTCATCTGTTGGGGGTTGCACAGCGTAAGGATACTCATTATAGAAATCTTCACGGGGAGTCGCTGATAATAAATTTTGGAATGTTTGGAAATAAACCGGCTCCGGCAGGATATTGTATCGATTGATGTCAGCATCATCCAGCCCGGGACCAAATGCAAGATCAAAAGCCTTCTCCTCCGAAAAAGTCCGAAGCGTCGCCATCTCTTCCTCAGTGAAAGGACTCTTCTTCACCAGTAAGGTACCGGTATTATAGCCGCGTAATGCCACAATTTGCGTGGAAGGATCAAGGCTTTCTTCTTCTAAAGCTGTCACCACCAATGCAAAAGTGCGCAGCCATTCACTGGGTTCTTCCTGCAGCCAGCGTGTGATCACCAAGAAGCCTTCAGGTTGGAGATTGTTGATCATGTCCTGTACAGATTCGACCGTGTAGCGATAATCCTCAGCCAGCGCATAAGCTCCCGAACTAACGGGATGATAACTATCTGTCAATGGCATATGGATGATATCAAAGTGCTGTTGTCCTCGATGCAAATAATTGCGCCCACTGGCATACTCCAAATCTACATCAACCTGGTTGTACACTGTCATAGCCGCATCAATAACCAAAGGATTACTTTCTACAGCCTTGACCTGACTGGCTCCTAATTCAAGGGCGGCTTGAACATCCATACCCCCCATCGGATTCAAAATCAATACACTTGCACCCGGATTGAGCTCAAAAGCGGCAGCTGCAGGCAGATAAGACGCAAAGGCAAGGTCTGAGCCTAACGGTAGGATTGCGTTCATGTTATCGCCATCCACAAACATCCCTTGAATATCCGGCAATCGTTCTGTATAGCGATAGCTTAACCCAGGAACAGAATGCAGACTGGAACTTTTGACAACATCGACTCGAGAATAACTGTTCCACTTGCTGCTGACAACACTCGCCTCTGGTGATTGCATGGCATAAGAAAGGCTCTTATATGCAGAAATTTTAAGTTCAAAAAATCCTGGAACCTCCCCAAATCCTGCGCGCCAGCCCATGATGAACAACAAGAATGCTAGATTTGCAATAAGGAAACCCAACTTCCCAACGCTGGATTTTCGACCCATCAGAGCAGGGTGGCGATCCCCAAACCAGAAAAACAAGCCCGCCAGGATTGCAATGAATGCACTAAACGACACCATCCCTTCGCCCCCCAACCACATTGGGATAGAGACAGCCACCAGGCAGCCTGCTGCGGAACCCACCAAGTTCATGGCATAAACTTTATTTCCTGATGCAGGATATTGACACAGCATTAGGCTGACGATCAACCCGCTAAAGAAAAATGGAGAGGACAAGACAGCATAATGGCACAGCAGGATGAAAACATGAGTGGGTTTAACAGCGATGCTGTAAGAATCAAAGGGCAGGAGATTAACCAACAAATATGATCCAACCATGCAAAAGCCCGCACACCCTGCCATCCAGGGGAAAATCCGACCTAACATTTTACCGGGTTTGAGTTTCACCACTGCCAGGAAAGTACCGCTGGCACCATAGCCGAGCAGGGCGATGCTCACAACCAGAAAGGCAAAATGGTAAAACTGCGACACGGAGAACAAACGCGTCAGGTTAATCTCAAAGCATAGGGACGCTGCTGATACGAGGAATAACCCAACGCCTTGCCAGGATAAACTCTTGAATCCCCCAGTAAAAGGTTTTTGATTAGTACTCGCAGACATGTTTGATCTCATTAATCCAACCGGACAGGTGGAAAGGGTTTATTAAATTATCCAGCCTGATCTATTTTTTCTGCTGTTGTAATCACCTTGCGTATTCGCCTGACCTGGCTGTCGGTTAATGACAGGATTCTTTTTTGCAGCAGATGGATAAATTCATCACAGCGGTTGATGTCAACAGCTGCAAGCATCGTTTCTGCATAGCGCGCCACGTCCTTAGGCCGGCAAGTTTTCAGTAAATCCATTAGAAATGGAAAGACATCCTTTCGATATTCCTCACACACTGACCCGATCACCGCTAAAGTTTTGACACCACTATCCCTGGTGATGACGGACCCCTTTGTTACAGCATGAATGATTTTCTCTCTATGTGGATACAAAGCATCTGCTTTGATTGAGGTAATCGTGGAAAGGGCGATCATTCCACCCCAAACAAGCCTGTTGTTCTTACTGTCCAAAAGGTTCAGGAACACCTGCCAATATTCAGCAATCAAGGATGGATTGAGATAGCCAATTTCATATAGAACCTTGATGCAGTCACTCTGAACCGCCAGGTCCTCATTAGTAAGATTCTCTACAATTTCCTGGATGCCTTCTTCGTTAAGGTTCGCCACCAGGGATTTAGCCAACTGCTTATTAGGTTCATCATCCCGACGACCCTGGAGACTGGCGATTTGTTTGAGCACAGACAAGGTCTTCGCTCCTTTGGAAAGAATTTTTTGGGTCAGGCAACAAATACTAAGTGAATGAGAGTCCATGGAGGAGCCTTTCACCTCAATCTTCCCACCTTGATTATAAACAAAAATTCGTGCTCATAAGAAGCACGAATTTTTAAACAGCGGGGAGGGGGGGATTCGAACCCCCGGTTGAGCAATAAACCCAACAACCACTTAGCAGGCGGCCCCAATCAACCACTCTGGCACCTCCCCAGTTTTTTGGAATAAATTTTCCCCTCTAGAATTTGAGCGGAGGGAGAGGGATTCGAACCCACGGTGGGCGCAAACCCACACCTGTTTTCAAGACAGGCGCCATAGTCCACTCGGCCATCCCTCCAGGACTGACATTCTAACACTAATTATCACCCACCACAAGGCAGGTATTTAATTATAGCATCCGGATGCAGAGATGCAATAATCACTGATCTACCGTATTCGTCGGCCAGGGAGTGCGGCTTACCAGAGGGGAAATGCTTTCCGCGGTCGGCTCAGGTGTTGCTGAAAGGCTGAAACTCGGGCTGGATGTTCGTGAAACGGCAGCAGATGGGACTTCCTCAGTCAGTGTGAGTGTCAGCGTGGGTGATGGTGTCATTACTTCATCCAACCTTTCACGACGCAAGCGTGTCCCTAAAATTAATCCTGTGATCACAATACTGATGATGGCAAAAACGACCAGGCATCCTATTAGCAATCGTCGTTTACGAATTTTTCCAGCTGCCTTCTTTCGTTTCTTCGGAACCTTCAAGACTACAACAGTTATATTATCATGCCCCCCACGCTGGTTGGCGATATCGATCAGGGTATCTGGTGCTTGCGTCAACGGCGAATCCTGGAGTACTTTCCGGATCTCAACATCCGACACCAGGTCAGTCAAACCGTCGCTGCACAACATGAGCATGTCCCCGGGCTGCAAAATCAAACCCTGATTGGAAAGTGCTTCTTCCACACTTTCTTCATCAAAGACCCACATCCGGAAATCTGGTTCTGGCGCTTTCAGGGATCCCAGGTACCTTCGGATAACATGTGCATTAGGATGATCTACAAGGTCTTTATCGGAAATGAGACCAGCATCTAAGGCTTCCTGAACCCAAGTATGATCCGTTGTAAGCTGGACAAGATGGCTGCCGCGCAGAAGGTAGATCCTTGAATCACCTAAATTGGCAGTATAAAGACGGTCACCGATCACCCAGGTGCAGGCACAGGTTGCACCCATCCCACTACGGCCCAAATCCGCTTGTGAGGCTTTATAGATCGCATCGCTGGCACGGATGATGGCCTGTTCCATCGTCTTGAGTGGTTGATCTGAATCTCCTGTGGTGATGTCTTTTGTGATGATCGAGACCCCCATCTCAGCAGCTACTTCACCCGCGCGATGTCCGCCAATACCGTCACATACAACAGCTAAGACGGAGGGAATTTGTTCAGTACCACCAGTCAGGAAGGGTGTGACCGCAAAACGGTCTTCATTTTGTTTACCCCGCATACCTTCATGGCTGGCAGCTTGGATTTGAAGATGAGTTTGTTCAGAATCGGTCATAGAATTGATTCATATCTTGAAATGCCAACATCGACAAGTGTACCTGTACCAACCATTGTAAACCGAAAACCGGATTTCCCGAAGTGGATGATGTCACCCGCACGAATTTGAACCGCCTCAGCCCCCACCCGGTTGTAATTCACCCATGTCCCTAAAGGTGAACCCAGGTCACGCAGCCAAAAAGAACCATGCTCTACGTACAGGTCAGCATGTAAACCTGCAATATCAGGTTGATGAAGTACAATGTCTGCTTGCGTTGGATCTGTCCCGAAGATGACCCTGTTTTGGGTTATTGCCAGAGAAGTTTGCTCCAATTCCTCAGTAGTGCTGCTCAGAGGGATCAGAGTTGCAGAAATTTTTCCACCAAGCATCAATCTATCAGAAGGTTTTCCTGATGAGCTCCCCGGGTAACCGGTTAACTGTGCTTTGGAACGTTTGAAGTGAGGAACCTTCCATCCTCTTCGAGCCAACCAAATCAGCAGGACGATCACTGCAGAAGCCAATACCAGTGACACAACTGCCAGGCCATATTGCTGAAAAGGAATTTTGGGACTCGGTTCAGGCAAAACCACTTCAATCTGTACAGGTGTGATGATGGATCTGTTAGAAAGCCCCCATTCATCTTCCACTTCTACCTGAATAGTATGCTCTCCTGATTCGGTTAATTCAGCCAGGTTCCAGGTCAACACCTCAAATGGTGGTTCAGTCTGCTGTGTCATGATATCCCCGTCAACATACAGCCGACTTACAGCGATCTCCCTTGGGTGATCATCTGGAAAATCTACCATGATATTGATCTCAAAGGTATTAGGAGACCATATATTTTGATCAGTCTCGTCAATGACAGCTTCACGTGTGATCACAACTGGGGGAGAGACCAGTATCGGGTTGGGCGGAGAAACCTCAATATAAAAAGGAATGCTTTCCCCACGAATGATCTGTTCTTGAAAGGACACCTCCAGTGTCACCGGATAAGTTCCTGTCTCTCGAATACCGGAATCATAGGTCAGAGTGTGCGTATAACCCAGGTGTTCCAGATATGTCTCAAGATCGGGAAGTGTTTCAACTCCCGTGAAACGATAAAATTGACCACCAGTGTTATTAGCCAGGTTCATCAATACCTTTCCTTGATCGTTATCAAGGAAAAGCCCATCCCCTACCATCCATACGTTAACTTGAAGCCCTGCCAAACGGGCTTCTTCCATAAAGGCGTTAACAGCATTAATTTCTTCCGCTGCAGGCGGTGGTGAAATGTATAACAGGGTTTTATCGACACCAAAAGGAACAACTCGCTCACTTGCCAATCGGATGCCGGTTTCCAAACTTGTGAGGTTTGGTTCCATCGTGCGGAAATTGGGTTGATAATCACCTAAAGCTTTGACCCAGTCATCAGGTGAATCAAGATTATGGATGCCAGTACCCTCATTATTCACCAGCGACCAGGTATCCTGAAAATTATCATGCCTGGAGAAAGCCCAAGCAATCAAGCCATCTGATAACTTTTCATAGACAGATATCCCGAATGTGTCTCTTAAATCCAGATCACGGGCACCATTGATTGCCAGAATAAAATAAACACCTGCATACTCTTTCGCAAGAGATAGTCCCTGAGCAGGCTTTTTATTTTCAAGCACAGTGAGCTGCTCCGTCTGGAGACCTGTTCCATCGGGCACGAATTTGCTGTCAAGCTTAAATTGGATGGACACAACCGGGAAGTCCTCAATTTCAGGTGCTAATACATCAAGGCCTGTCTCGGTCTGCCCGGAAGCTGGCAGATAGGAGGGCACCATCAGAACAACAATTATCCAGATCAGGGTCACTCGTAAAAACCAGGAAATAAAACCACCAGGCGCGATAATCTTCCCCTGGTGGTTGATCCTCTCCCTCATTTTGAACAGTGGATACATAGGACGAATGTGTCTTTAGATATTTGTCTCTACTTCGTCATCCTCCACAGAAATCACCATCGGGTGAAGGTTGCTTTCACTAATCAATCGTCGATAAGTGAGCGTCCAGCTTGTAAGTACGTAGGCTCTCAGAACGCTACTCAGAAAGATTGCCAAAGGCAGGAAGGCCAGGAAAAGAATAATGCTCACGATCAAACCCACAGTCGCAGTGCGGAATCCAGTGACGAAAAGGTTGATCAACAACGGGACAGGAACAGCAATCAAAGGCAAACCGATAACCAGGCTGGCAATCAATTGTCCAATGCCCAAGATTAGGAACATCAAAATGACATTCCCAAGGTGATGGACAATCACCTGCCAGGCACGGCTGATACCTTCGAAGATTCCCTTCTCTTCCTCTATGATGGCAATCGTTGTGAAATTAACCATCAGGTTTATTAACCACCCAACAGGAATCAACAGAAACAACCCAATGAAACAGGTGCAAACTGCGAATAAGATGATAGGCAAAGCCACGAACAAACTTAACACAAATCCAGCAATGCGTAACCCTAAGTTGAGTAAAAACACCTTCCAATAGTACGGCTTGATGGCTTTAAAGATTTCGCCAAATGAAATCGGTTTCGCATCCGGAGCAGTCTCATCTGCCATCCCAGCGCCTTTAATGACACCGGTAGTGCCCAGTATACCCACCATCAAAAACAGGATTGACAGGACAATTCCCAGCACGAGCAAGAATAATCCAATGGCAATCCAAACCCAAACGGGAATATCTGCCAAGAATTGGAAGAAGTCTTCCACTCCTCGTTCAGCGGATGGGGATAAAAAGGATCGAAAATCTCCTGTACTGAATTGATAGTTCGTTTGTGCAGCGTTGGCACCGCCTCCGCCCCCTCCACCTCCTCTAGAGCTTGCTGCACCACAACCTGCTAACAATCCAAAGACCCACAGGATTTTATGCTTCCAAATGGTCTTCCATGCTTTCGATAATATCTCGCCAAAATCCATTTTGAACCTCCTGTACAGTTACTACTATAACCAATTTCTAAAATGACAATCTTGATTATAATTGCAAATACGCACAAAAATGAAATCCTCATAAAATCTATTTAATTTTCGCTTGTGAAGCCATAAATTAACCAAGTGTCATCTGGTCCTTTGATAACACACTAACTCACAATCAACAAGTAAACTATCACTTAAGCAATCTCTTTCCACCAGCACGAAAATTCCCTTTACGAACATACGATAAACAGTCGCCATTTGTAATAATGGAACAAAGGGCTTTCATTCACCAGGGGAATCACTGATCAGGTGCCAGTGCCATTGAGGGATGCTCTGATTGGGTCCCCCATTTGAAATCAATCGATAGCCAAGTTTCTCCAGGTCATTTTCGAGGATTAAGGTTCTAACCAAATCAAAAAACGCCCGATAAAACTCGGGAGGACAATGATTTGCCTCTATCAAGGCTGGTAGACCCTGCTTCGGTATGATTAGAATGTGCAGGGGATACTCAGGTGTGGGGTGGTGAAAAGCCATCCAATATTCATTTTCACAGAGTCGGTCGACAGGAATGAATTTATCCATATTCCTAAATACGATAGATACAAGTGGTCGTGCAATCCGAAGTCTGGCTGCTTTGAGCAGAAACGATAATAACCTTGTTTTAATTGATGATTTTCTCATAAATAATCCAAGGCAAGAAATCAATACAAGCTAAGGGAATTGCTGCCTTCTTCAATGCCTTCGTAAAACGATTTGGCAGAGTATTCAAGAAATGTTTGAGACATTATAGCAGAACTGGAATCTAACCTTGGGGTGAAAGGGTATCCTGTCCATCCTCAACTTGCGCAGCATCCCTTTTACGAAGTCGAAATAATACCTCTTCCAGGATCTTACGATTAAAGCTGACCAGGTCGGCAATCACACCAATCAAGAAGGTTACAAACCCCGCAATGAGAAAGACTGCAGCCAGGATCAGGGACTGCACCATGCCGCCGCCCTGACCGATTAGGTAGTAATAGACAAACCGCCCTCCAATGATTGCTCCGATCAGCAGCATGAAGAGACTGATCCCGGTGAAGATGCGCAGTGCACGGTACATGGCGAATGACCGCATGATTGTCACTGAGGAATTAACCAAATAGCTGCGAATGCTCTGGAATAATCGTGATGGACGCTCTGGTGGGTTGGTTTCAATCGGAACAAAAACAACGCGTACACGTTTGGCACCAGCCTGGATCAAGGTTTCCAATGTATAGGAATAATTGCTGAGCACCATTGTCTCCAGCGCAACCTGGCGTGTGATCGCCCTGAATCCGCTGGTTGCATCTGGAATTGCGAGACCTGCTGTGGCTGATACAACCCGGCTTCCCATGATTTGAAGGACTCGTTTATGCATTGGGAAATGCGTCACGGATCGGACACCCCGATCACCAATGACCATTTCAGCTTGACCTTCCAGGATCGGGCGGACCAATTTTTCGATATCTTCCGCAGGGTATTGATTGTCCGCATCCGTATTGACGATGATATCGGCGCCCAACCGAAGGCTAGCGTCCAAACCACGTGCATAAGCTTGAGCCAAACCGAAATGACGGGGTAAATGCACAATGTGATCCACACCTTGCTCGTGAGCGACAGCCACCGTGTTGTCTTTACTACCGTCGTCAACGACCAGGGTTTCAATCTGGTCAATCCCTGATATCTCCTTAGGGAGTTGTGACAGGGTCTTGGGTAAAATTTCAGCCTCATTAAAACAAGGGATTTGAATGATCAGTTTCATAGCAAGTTTTCTTTTGATTAGACTGACCTTTAGTATAACATGATGCACATATTAGGCGAGGATATCATGTCATATCATTCAGCAGCAGACAAAGGAATCGTGATCAGAGGAGTTCCCTCTTAAATAATTATGAGTAAAACAAAAAAACTGTCGGAACTTGTCGTGATTATGCCCTTTTAATGACATCAATCCTTCGGTATCGCGGCATCCCTGCTCGTGCTAGAGCAGGATTTGGCAAATACTTTACCAAAGGACGTTACGAAGATCATTGGGTATGTGAATACTGGCTTACTGATGAAGACCGATGGGTGATGATCGTGATTTTGTCTTACTTCGGGCAGCTTTTGCCGCGAATCAGGACAAACTCTTACCAAGATATTTCTGATAAAAACTTATTTCTTCAATAATATCATCCCAAGAACAATTGAAATATCCCCCAAAAGTTTAACTACTCTTAGAACTGATTCAAAATTTTCATGACAGCTTCTGTATCATTAAGATCATCAAATAGATAATCCGGCATGTATGCTGCTAACGTTTCACGATCAAAGCGACCTGTGACAACACTCATTACTTTCACGCCAGCATATCGGGCACATGCCACATCATGCGGTGTGTCGCCAATGACCAGCACCGATTCAAGCGCCACAGGTTCCTGAACAATCTCTTCCAGACGCGCCAATGCCAGGGAAGGCAGAACATTTCGGTCAATATTTTCACTACCGTATGCACCAAATTGGAAAATGGTCGGATCTAAACCCGCTGAATGCAGTTTATGGGGAACCAATTCACGCACATTTCCTGTCACCAAGCCCATAATAAAGCTTTGATCTTCCAGTATTCGCTTCAATAATTCGGAGACTCCTGGCAATAATCGTATAGAGAGCGTTGGAACAGCTTCCTCCAAATGCTGTGCATATACCAAAAAGGCTTCCGATCGCCTGGATTCAATCAATTCCTCTGCGACACCAGCCATTCGCATCAAGTCAGTGATGATCCGCCAATCTGTCTTCCCTGCCATATCATACATCTCAATCGGCCCTGCTGTCCCATATACATCAAAAAGTGCCTTTTTCATAAAGGTGAGCCCTTCACCCTGTGGGTCCAGCAAGGTGCCGTCAATATCAAACAACAAAATTCGTTTGTTTTTTAGAGTCATATCATCATTTTATCCGAATAACACCATCTCAAGAAAGCATTCACCCAACCCAATTAACTTGTGGTTTAATTAGAGTAGATAACCATCCAAGGAGCTTTACAATGACTGCAAATTATCGCCTGTGTTTAGTAGGTTTTGGCAATGTAGGGAGGGCTTTTGCCCGGCTTCTACAAAACAAAAAAACAGAACTCTTAACACGATATGATTTGTCGGTCACTGTCACTGGCATCATGACCGGAAGCCACGGGAGCGCAATTGATCCTTCCGGGATTGACCTCCAATCAGCACTGAACATCCTCCAGGCCGGGCAAATTCTATCTGAACTTTCTGCAATGGAGCCGATCACTAACACCAACGAATTTATTTCAAACTGCCCAGCGGATTTTATGTTTGAAACAACGCCCGTCAGCCCAATAAATGGTCAGCCAGCAATTGAGCACATTCGAACTGCTCTCCATACGGGAATGCATGTGATCACTGCCAATAAGGGTCCTGTCGTGCATGGTTATGAAGAACTGACAGCACTGGCAAGCAAAAAAGGAAGGCGATTCCTATTTGAATCCGCAGTGATGGATGGTGCTCCGATCTTTGCTTTGTTTCGAGAGCCCTTGGTCGGAGCCAATCTGATTGGCTTCCACGGCATTCTCAATTCCTGTACCAACCTGCTCCTGGAATTGATGGAACAAGGGAAAACACTGGATGAGGCGATTACTTATGGGCAATCGATTGGCATCACTGAAACCGATCCCAGCAATGATGTCGATGGGTGGGATGCTGCCATCAAGGTCGCTGCGCTGGTGACCGTTTTGATGAATACTCCCTTGAAACCTCAACAAGTCGATCGAACGGGTATTCGCGGTATTACATCTGACATGATCCAACAAGCCAAAGATGCGGGCGAGCGCTGGAAGCTGGTTTGTACCGCCGAATATTTGGATGGGCAACTTCTCGCCAGGGTAGCACCAGAGCGCGTTAGCCCTTCATCACCCCTCTACAGCGTGAACGGCACCAGTTCTTACTGCCAGTTCATGTTGGATGTACTGCCAGGTCTGGGAGTACTTGAAAGCGACCCGGGGCCGGAAACCACCGCTTATGGTCTTCTTGCCGACTTTCTCAACATCCTTGAGGTCGCCTGAACATGGAAGAGTCCATCTTTATTGCCTTAGGGACAAATCTGGGTGATCGTTTTTGCAACTTATGTATTGCCCGGGAGTCTCTGCCACCCAATGTATTGGTCATTAACGCATCATCAATCTACGTCACACCTCCCTGGGGATATGAAGATCAACCGGATTTTTACAACCAGGTTCTGGAGGTACAAACAGCCCTGGAACCCTTCCCTCTCCTGGGATATTTAAAAACGATTGAAAGGAAAATAGGGCGCCATAAAACCTTTCGGTATGGACCGCGTTTGATTGACCTGGATATCCTGTTTTACGGAGAGCGTGTTATCAATACAAAAAAGCTTCAGATCCCGCATCCCCACCTGCAGGATCGCGCCTTTGTGCTTGTGCCTTTGAACGAAATTGCACCGGGCTTCATCCACCCAGTCCTGGGTAAATCGGTCGCGGATTTACTCAAAGTGATTGACACGGGTGGAGTGAGGTTGCTGTGACCGTTCTGGCAATGATATTGCTGCTGCTGCCAGGGCTTGCCTGGTGGGTTTGGTTGGGAAAGCGAAACCAGGACCCCCTCGTCTCATTTGCCCAGATAATTGGCATCAGCCTGGCGTTTATCAGCCTGCTGGCGGAATTGATTTTCCTGTTGGGCGGCAGCTTATGCCTTGCCGATATACTGGGTATCCTGACCATCGTTTTAGTACTGGGGATTGCTGGATTGATCAAGAATAACCATAAGCTGGGGAAAGTTAATATTCCCCAACTTTTGATCGGATTGTTCGTGTTCGGTCTGGTCATTGCCTGGCGGCTGTACCAGGCAAAAGACCTTCTGCTCCCCAATTGGGTTGATTCGCAGCACCATTTCCTGATCATCCGCACCATCCTGGATAATGGAGGGCTTCCGGAAACACTGTCCCCAGCCCTGGATGTGCCCTTCTTTTATCATTATGGTTTCCATGCTGTAACGGCGCTCTTCACTGGATTGAGCGGTCTTGAGATCGGAGAAGCCATGCTTATATTGGGACAGGTCCTCAACGCAGCCGTTGGTCTATCCATCTACGCCCTGGGGAAAGAACTGTGGGAAGACTGGCGCCCTGCTGCATGTGCAGCGCTGCTGGTCAGTTTTGCGACCCGGATGCCGGCCTACTACCTCAGTTGGGGGCGCTATACCCTCACAACAGGCCTGGTCTTGCTGCCATTAGCCATGGCGATGACTTTAGGACTTCTCCGGAAATCCCCTGACAAAAAAACAGTCCCCACCCTGGCACTTTTAACCGCTGGTGTTCTCCTTTCGCATTACTTCACCGCTGTGCTGTTGGCTGTCTTCCTGGTAATTCTGGCTTTTGTTTATTTAATCCCCCGTTGGAAAGCTCCCTTGACAGCGCTTATAGGTTTTTCAGGCGTCTTGATGGGCACTATAAGTGGATTAATCCTGGCTTCGCCCTGGCTTGTTCGGGTGGCAGAATTTTCCAGAGCGAGCACTGGTATTGGTGCAAATTTCCCCGATTCATTTGGAACAGTATTAAAGTCAAGTCAATGGGACTACATCTGGCAGCTCCTGGGTCCTGCCAGCAATCATTGGCTGTTGGTCCCTGCAGGAATAGGATTGCTTTGGGCAATGATCACAGGCAAGAAGATCCATTTTGCTTTGTGGACATTGATCCTGGGGATATTTACGCTGCCGTGGAGTTTAACCCTGCGCCCCTTCCGCCCGGATCATTTCGCCATCGTGCTGTTCCTGCCCATTGTTTTGTGGGTAAGCTGGTTTTTCTGGCAGGTTGGACACCAACTGGAGAAATGGTTCAAGCAGCGCTGGGTGTCAACCCTTTTATTGCTCCTCGTGGTGGCAGGGTGGAC
>CAYTXE010000035.1:0-1674 GCA_964441045.1 uncultured Candidatus Brevefilum sp. | reverse complement strand
GCCAGCCAAATCACAACATGCTCAGAGGAGTTCTGGGCGCTTGTGGACGAAGCGGATTTGGGTTGGATCTATATCCACGAGGGTGTAGGGAGCCTCCAGCCAGAAGGCTTTGTAGGATGTGAGGAAGTAATACTTTGTTATGAAAACAATGGTGCTTTTATTTTCAAGATCTCAATTAAATGAAACTTATTGAAGTACTGATAATTGAAATACCTCAAAATTCATCCTGGATTTTTCAGGACTATAAAAATTTACTGATAAAATGGTTCAATAAGATTAATTTGATAAACCAATAGTAGTGAATTGAATATTCATAAAATAATGAGTAAACAAAATTTTCGACTTAGAAAATCAATCCGAGATTATTTTTCCGATTTACAATGTAAGGAACTTATCACTCTCCTTACTATTTTTGGATTCTCGATTCTTATTCGATGGATTGGATTAAAACACGGCTTTCCCTTATTAACCCATCCAGATGAACCATTCAGCTTGTATCCAGTTCTAAAAATGACAAGTGAACGCTGGTTGAATCCAGGAATTTTTAATCGCCCTGACCAAATACTAAGTTATATCAATTTAGTATATTTGAACTTATTAAGTTACATGCAATATGGAGAAGATTTTGCTGCCGCATTCCCTGAACATACTTTAAATTTTTATTTTTATGCACGTATATTAATCTCTTTTTTAGGTTCACTGATTCCAGTGCTTGCTTATAAGATTGGGAAAGAACTAAAATCAGGCTCTGCCTTGATTATTGCATTGGTTTTCACATTTTTCCCATCATACACTTTACATTCCCTATATATCACCCCAGATATTCCAATCACCTTATTCACCTTAGTGGTTATGTTTTTCACAATTCGGTACCTTAATGAAGACAATCGAAAATTTATTTATTTTGCAACAGTATTTGCAGCGATTAACACAGCTGAAAAATATCCCGGCTTAATATCCTTGGGAATAGTGTTCTTGGGAATCCTCATAAATAACCTCGAACACTCTGAACTATCCATAAAAGCAAGATTATTTCGGCTAATAAAGCAAGTGCTCATAATGACTTTGGTATTCATAGGCGTTTTATTTATCGTTGCCCCATTTTTGTTCATAGAATATAAGAATGTTATTGATGCATTATTATTTGAATCAAGGGGAACACATTTAGGAGCTGATAATCTGGGATGGTGGGGTAACCTATCTTTTTATATTCAATCATTTAGCTCATGGACGAACATCTTAACAGTAATTTGGGTCGGGCTTGGTATATTTACTCTCTTTAAATTGAAAGATAAGGTTGGCTATATTCTATTCTATGGTGTTTTTTACTCTGTCATCATGAGTGCACTCTCCCTTCATTGGGAAAGATGGGCACTTCCAATGTATATTACCCCACTGCTTCTTACCTCTATTGGCATCTCCTTTACATGGAGACAAGCTAAAAGGGTGCCAAAAGTAAAATATATTGCCATTGCAATAATTTGTGTATTCTTTTTCTATCAATTAGTATTCACAATATATACACCAATAAAAATGTCATATATAGATACGAGGGTCAAAGCTTTGGACTATTGTCATGAACATAACATTACTACAGAAAATACAATTTTTGAGGGATATACTCCACTTTATCCTCAAGGACCGAAAACTATATTTAGTGATGATATAAACAAC
>CAYTXE010000034.1:0-22303 GCA_964441045.1 uncultured Candidatus Brevefilum sp. | reverse complement strand
TTCAAACGATCATATGATTCTGCTCTCAGATACTGAAGAGAAGTTAAAGGCAGAAAATTCTTGCGTGACCTGATTTTCAACAATTAAGGAAAGTTAGGTCTAAAAATATGTTTTAGAAAATTGGAGGCTGATCCCTGATAAATGCCTGAGCATTCGTTAGAGGGAATTCGGGTATACTAGTGAAAAGTTCAGTGGATCTCATTCGAGGTAGATAATGTCAATTCAAGATGAAAAGAAACGTTGGGAAAACGAGACATATGACCCGCTTGTGAAGCGATACCCAGAACGCAAAGAAGCGTTTGAATCATCATCTGGTATTCACATGCCACCTGTGGTTTTGCCATCTGAATCAAGAGACTATCTAGAATATTTAGGCTTTCCAGGGGAGTATCCTTTTACACGCGGTGTACAACCCAGCATGTATCGAGGTAGGCTTTGGACCATGCGTCAATACGCAGGCTATGCCACAGCAGAAGAATCCAATCAACGCTACCGGTACTTGTTGGAACAGGGTCAGACGGGTTTATCTGTCGCTTTTGATCTTCCAACACAAATTGGATACGATGCTGATGACCCATTAGCGCAGGGTGAGGTCGGAAAGGTTGGAGTATCAATATCTTCAAGGGGTGATATGGAAACCTTGTTCAAGAATATCCCGTTGGATAAAGTCTCGACCAGCATGACGATAAATTCCCCTGCAGCGATTCTTTTGGCGTTTTATGTTGCGGTGGCTAAGAAGCAAGGAGTCCCCCTAAGCAAGTTGCGAGGCACGATCCAAAATGACATTCTAAAGGAGTATGTCGCACGTGGGACATATATCTTTCCACCTGCTCCTTCCATGCGCTTGATCACAGACACATTCCTCTTCTGTAAGGATAATATCCCACGATGGAATACGATCAGCATTTCGGGATATCACATCCGTGAGGCTGGATCAACAGCAGCTCAAGAAGTTGCGTTCACATTAGCAAATGCTATTGCATATATCCAGGCAGCCATTGATACTGGTTTAGCTGTGGATGATTTTGCAAACCAGCTTTCTTTTTTTTTCAATGCACATAACAATTTCCTGGAAGAAATAGCTAAATTCCGGGCAGCCAGGCGACTTTATGCCAAGATAATGAAAGAGCGTTTTGGCGCAAAAGTAGATAAGTCTTGTCGCCTGCGATTTCATACGCAGACAGCTGGATCAACTTTGACAGCTCAACAACCAGAGAACAATATTGTCCGAGTGACACTTCAGGCGTTGTCAGCTGTATTTGGCGGCACTCAATCCCTGCATACAAACAGTATGGATGAAGCATTGTGGCTGCCGACAGAGAAGTCAGTGAGAATTGCGTTACGTACACAGCAGATCATTGCCCACGAGTCAGGTATAACCGATACAGTCGATCCATTAGCAGGATCTTATGTGATAGAGATGTTAACGGACCAGATTGAAGAAATCGCCCGTGATTACATCCAACAAATTGATGACATGGGAGGTGCTTTGAATGCGATCAATAATGGTTTTATGCAGCGTGAGATACAAGAAGCCGCTTATCGAGTGCAACGAGAAATTGAAAAAGGTGAAGAAATCGTTGTGGGCTTGAATGATTTTCAGATTGACGAGGTCATTGAATTGGAATCATTGAAGGTTGATCCCCATGTTGAAGAGGATCAGAAATTGCGTCTATCCACACTGCGGGAAACAAGGGATAATGATAAAGTGAAACAGCTTCTTTATCAGTTGGATCGTGCAGCCCGAGGAGATGCACCATTGATGCCCTTATTCATTGAATGTGCTGAAGGTGATGTGACTTTAGGTGAAATGTGTGGAGTTCTCAGGGATGTCTGGGGTCAATATCGACCCTCAACATTTATTTGATTTGGAGTTTTTGATTATGCCCGAGATAAAGAAAATCAATCATGTCGCTATCCTAGTAAAAGATATTCCTGCTGCGCTGGAATTCTGGAAAGATCAATTAGGACTGACTCTTGATCATATTGAGGATGTGCCCTCACAGGCATCCAAAGTGGCGTTCTTACCAGTAGGAGATGGCGAGGTTGAATTAGTCCAACCGACAGATCCGGAGTCAGGTTTAGCAAAATTCCTCGAAAAACGGGGTGAAGGCATGCATCACCTGTGCATTGAGGTTGATGATATCGATGGCATGCTGAGTGTTTTAAAGACCAATAATGTTAGGCTTATTAACGAAGAACCCCTGATCCTTCCCGGACGTAAAATGGCTTTTATTCATCCAAAAGCGGCCAATGGCGTTCTGGTTGAATTATATGAAGTTGTTGACGCAGTTTAACATCAAGAAGAAAAGGTAGATATGGCAAAGAAAAGTAAACAATGGGTACATCCACCCAAAATGATAATTGACCAAGAAAAAGATTATAAAGCGATCATCTCTACCGATAAGGGAGAGATTACAATCGACTTGTTTGAAAAGCAAGTACCGAAAACAGTCAACAATTTTGTCTTTCTGGCCCGGCAAGAATACTATAATGATACGATTTTCCACAGAGTTATTATAAATTTCATGGCACAGGCTGGTGACCCAATTGGAACCGGCTCGGGTGGTCCTGGATATTCCTTTGAGGATGAATTCCATAAGGATCTGAAACATAATAAGCCAGGGATAATTTCTATGGCGAATGCAGGTCCTAATACAAACGGCTCGCAATTTTTCATAACCCATGTCCCGACTCCATGGCTGGATGGCAAGCACAGTGTGTTTGGTGAAGTGGAAAAAGGTATGGATGTCGTGTTTTCGATCCCAGCACGTGACCCGATGCATCCTGAATATTCAGGTGTGATGATTAAAACTGTTGAGATTATTGAAAAATAGAACACATATCTTGGTTACGATGATATCCTCTTCAATACCAACATACCCATAACCAGGCACCATTACTCCTGGTTCAAGCGTATAGACTTGCCCGGATTCGATAGGCATGAAGGGCGACTTTCCATAGCGAGGTCATCCAGGACCAAGGATACAGCCACCATCATGTGCTAAGCGGCCGACCTGGTGACCTGTTGCATATTTATATCCGGGGCAACCAGCACCTATCAATACTCTGCGGTCAGCAGCATCCACCTCAATCCCCTGTAATCCAGGTTTAATAATTTTGAACACAGCCTGGATTGCCTGAACGACCGTGATGAACTCCCTTTGGACTGCTTCAGGGGCGGATTTTTCACCCGGTTTGCAGAAGTAAACCATGCGTTGGATATCAGCACAGTAATTATTTTGTTTTACACCGAAATCGAAGTGGAGAAAATGTCCACGCCAAATTTTGATATCCGTTGGTGCATTGTGGCCGATAGGGAAGTCTGGACCAGAATTAACAGCAGGATTATTGTTCTTAGCCTATTCGTAACCCAAGCCGTGTTCTTCAACCTCAGCTTGCATGATTTCAGCGACTTCTATCTCGGTCATCCCGGGTGTGATTTTAGAAAAAGTAAGGGTATAAATATCAAGCGTACTGGCGATAGCCCACTTGATCCTTTGGATTTCACTGATTGTTTTTCGACCGCGCAATGCACTAATCACTTCTTCCTCGGGAATTTGTACGAAAAATTCTGACATAGCAACCCTCATAGTTTGGATATTTGGATTTTAGTATTGTAACCAGGATGCAGTTTCTTTTTTAACCAGAACCAGATTGATTGGAATTGTTCCGAAACTAGGCAATCCTTATGCTATAATTTTTTTAAATTAACAATCTGTTCATTTATGCAAATGGAGAGAATACCATGCTAATCACAAATGGCAAAATAATTACCTGGGGACTTGCGAATCAGATTCTGGAAGATGGCTGGGGACTTCTGATCCGCGATGGTGTCATTGAAAAAATCCTTCCACAAGCAGACTTACTGCTGGAATATCCTGGCGAAGAACAGTTAGATGCTGAGGGACAATATGTTATGCCAGGGAATATTTGCGCCCACACACATTTCTACGGTGCCTTTGCACGGGGTTTGGGAATTCCTGGTGATGCCCCTTCGACCTTCACGGAGATCCTGGAGAAATTATGGTGGCGATTAGACAAAGCTCTGGATGCTGAAGGGATTCGATACTCAGCATTGGTTTGTTTGGTGGATGCGATAAAACACGGAACCACATCTTTGATTGATCACCATGCATCACCGAATAGCATTGATGGATCACTTGATATTATCGCCGATGCAGTTAACAAGGCAGGGTTACGAGCATCCCTTTGCTATGAGGTGACGGACCGTGATGGCTTTGACAAAGCTGAACAGGGCATTCAAGAAAACCTGCGTTTTATTAAGAGGATCAATGGTCGAACTAGGGAGGATGCCAACTTACGGGCGCATTTTGGCTTGCATGCCAGTTTGACCCTGTCTGATGACACTCTGCAAAGGGGAAGAGCATTGTGTCCTGATGGGATAGGATTTCACATTCATGCTGCGGAAGGCCTGGCTGATGAACAGGACAGTCTTGAGAAATATGGTGAGCGTGTTGTTCATCGGCTTGACCGGCTTGGTCTATTACGACCTGAGTCGATCCTGGCTCACGGTGTTCACCTGGATGAGAGTGAAATTGAGCGTTTAGCAGAGAGGAAATCCTGGTTGACACACCAACCCCGCTCAAATATGAACAATGCGGTCGGTGTAGCCCCAATAGAGGATATGTTGCAAAAGGGTGTCCGGGTTGGTATGGGGAACGATGGTTTTTCGAATACGATGTGGATGGAATGGAAGGAAGCATATTTGCTGCATAAGCTAGCACATCGAGATCCACGACGAATGGGTGGGTATACCGTCATGGACATAGCTGTAAAAAATAATGCGGCAATGATAACAGAATTTTTCGATGGACTCCCTATCGGTGAGATTTCTGAAGGGGCTGCTGCAGATTTGATTTTTGTGGATTATCATCCTTTCACACAGATGACAACAGGCAACATCCCCTGGCATATCTTATTTGGATTTCATGAAAGCATGGTTACAGCTACCATTGTTTCTGGTAAACCCCTGATGTATCAGCGGGAAATGCAAACACTTGATGAGGTCGAAATCATGGCACACGCTATTGAGGTTTCAGAAAAAACTTGGAAGCGATTTGAATCTATTGCTGCTGGAGATTAAGGATTTTGAAATGGAAAATGAGAAAACATATTACACAATTGGGATTGTTGGCGGAACCGGTAAAGAAGGCAAAGGATTAGCCTTTCGATGGGTCCGGGCTGGCCATGATGTGGTCATCGGATCCCGACGATATGAAAAAGCTCAAAAGGCTGTTGATACGATCAAAGCGCTATTGGATAACCCAGCCGGATCTTTGCAGGGTATGGAAAACGAAGATGCTGTTAAAAGCTGTGATATTGCTGTGATCACCGTTCCATATGCAGCACATCATGCAACCCTCGAAAGCTTGAAAGACGCTTTACAGGGGAAGATTGTGATTGATGTAGTTGTCCCAATCGTACCGCCCAAGGTCACCAAGGTGCAGATGCCAGAAGCAGGATCAGCAGCCCTGGAAGCTCAGGCGATCCTGGGTGAGAGTTGCTATGTGGTAGATGCATTTCAAAATATTTCTCATGAGCGATTGATGCAGGATGGGGATGTGGATTGTGATGTCCTGGTTAGCGGGAGAGGTAAAGCCGCCAGGGAGGTTGTATTAGGTTTGGTGGCAGATACGGGCTTGAAAGGGTGGGATGCTGGTCCTATTGAGAATACGGTGGTCGTGGAAGGCTTGACGTCCGTCTTGATTGGATTGAACATCCGACATCATGTGCATGCTTCAGGTATCCGCATTACTGGTATACCAGATAAGGCATAAATGGCGCTGACATTTTTCCCACTTGAGGAGTTTCCTTTAATTCAGCCCGGGGATGATTTGGCTGAGATCATATTGGCATCCCTGGGAAAAAGTAATTTGACACTGCAGAATGGGGATGTCCTTATCATCACACAGAAAATCGTTTCGAAAGCGGAGAACCGATTGGTCAATTTGACTGAGGTACAGCCCTCTGAGGAAGCATATAATTATGCTTCTCTTACCGATAAAGACCCTCGGTTGCTTGAATTGATCCTGTCGGAAAGCCAGAAGGTCTTACGCACCCGGCATAATCTGATCATTGTGGTTCACCGACTGGGATTTGTTTGCGCGAATGCAGGGATTGACCATTCCAATGTGTCCGGTCCCTGGGGGAAACCTGAGGATTGGGTGCTATTGTTACCTGAGAACCCCGATGAATCAGCAAGGCAGATACGGCAGCGAATGGAAGAAGAAACACAAATCCATATGGGTGTGTTGATCATTGATTCGCATGGGCGTGCCTGGCGCCTCGGAACAGTTGGGATAACGATCGGACTTTCAGGGCTGCCAGGTCTGGTTGACATGCGTGGTGAAAAAGACTTATTTGATTATCAATTACGTGCCACAAAGATTGCGGCAGCCGATGAGTTGGCTGCTGGTGCGTCCTTGGTCATGGGTCAGGCGAGGGAAGGGACACCAATCGTCCTTGCCAGGGGTTTCCCTTACTCGCTGCGTGACGCAAGATTGAAAGAATTGATCCGACCAAAAGACCTCGATTTATTCAGATGAGATACAGATGTATGCCATTATCAGCGAACTAAACCCAGCTGCATCAGCTGATGTCAATGCCTATTGGCGAAAGCTATCCAGGATTTGTGGATTAAAGGCAATTTATCATATGCCAACACCGCATCTAACCTGGATGGACAGCCAGGAAGTTGATGTTCATTCTGCTGCGCCATTATTTTCGCAAATTGTATCAAGAGAAGGTTCGATATCTTTGCACACTTCTGGATTAGGTATTTTCACAGGTAAGCATCCTGTACTCTATTTGCCTGTCGTCAAATCCCAGAAAATGATCACATTGCACCAGACAATTTGGAATCTTCTCCAACCCCTGATGAAAACCCCCAATGAATTCTATTTTCCTAAAGCCTGGGTTCCGCACATTACACTTGCATTAAATGATTTGACAAAAGATAACCTGGCATGTGCGGTCAACAGCATCGCCTTTGAGCAGATTGAAATAAAAACAACTCTCGATAGCCTATCCATTGCGGAATATGAGAAGGAAATTGCTGGAGAGATAATCAAACGTTTTCAATTTCCAGAATAAGGTCAAGAATTGAGGAGATCCAGGTGAAGGTCGTAACACTGGCTGGTGGTGTGGGTGGGGCAAAATTAGTAGATGGATTAGCTCAACTGCTATCCCCAGAGGATTTTTGTGTTATTGTCAATACTGGGGATGATTTTGAGTATCTGTCCTTACGCATCAGCCCTGATCTTGATACGGTTTGCTACATGCTGGCGGGGGTCAATAACCCACAAACGGGATGGGGTTTTCACTATGAAACATGGGTTACTTTTGATCATGTAGTAAAACTCGCCGGACCGGATTGGTTCCGATTAGGCGATAAAGACCTGGCGACGCATCTGGTTCGAACGAACCGATTAAATCAGGGCGAATCATTGTCTAATATCACCCATGAGATTTGCCAGGCTTTGCACGTGAGTCATCCTGTATATCCAATGACTGATGACCTGGTAAGTACGATCGTACACACCAAAGAGGGCGAGTCGCTTGGCTTTCAAGAATATTTTGTCCATCAGGCTTTTCAGCCAGTTGTTGAGTCCTTTGAATTTCGTGGTGCGGACAAGGCCAAGCCAGTCCCTGCTGCTTTGGACGCTCTCAAAATGTGTGATCTGGTGGTCATTGCGCCATCTAATCCCTGGGTGAGCATAGATCCAATTCTGGCGGTTCCAGGTTATCGAGATGCCATTGCTCAAAAACCGGTCGTCGCCGTGTCCCCACTCATAGGCGGCAAGGCTGTCAAAGGACCAGCAGCAAAAATGTGTCGGGAATTAGGTTTGCAGCCTTCTGCTGCGGCGGTCGCGAATCATTACCGTGATTTCTTAACAGGGTTCATTCTTGACGCCTTAGATGAGGATGAACTGCAAAAAATTCAACGATGGTTTATAATTGGATTAACGACGAAGATATTGATGAAGAACCAAGAGGATCGAATTCGATTAGCTGAGGAAACTCTCATGTTTGGTGAAATGATCCTCAATAGGAGCTGACAATCCAATGAGCCTTTGGGCAATTGTTCCAATAAAACCCCTGCGTCGCGGTAAATCACGGCTTTCAGAAATCTTATCCGAAAAAGAGCGAGAAAAATTAAATCACCAATTATTTATTCATACAATTGAAGTGTTAAAGGCGGTGGAAGCCATATCAGATATTCTTGTTGTCAGCCGTGATTCAGATGTTCTGACTGAGTCTCGCGAGATGGACGTGCGAACGGTCACGGAAAACGGCACACCAGAATTGAACAATGCCTTACGCCGGGCGGCGATATTTTCAAGGGCATTTTCAACCGAAGGAATATTAATAGTTCCGGCTGATTTACCCCTATTAACTCCACAGGATGTGGTTGATTTCCTTGAAATGCGCACACAACCTCCGATGGTTGTGATCGCACCCGACAGCAGGCTGCAGGGTACCAATATGTTATTCACTGATCCTGCAGACTTATTAACCTTTTCCTTTGGTTTAGATTCTTTTCATAAACATTGTGAGTTAGCAAAATCCAAGGATGCTTATGTAGCGGTCCATGAGAATGAGAATATTGCCCTTGATCTGGATGTTCCTGAGGATTACGAGATCCTCAGTTCACAGACACTCCTTCTTTCTTTATGATAGGATGGAGCCCCTAGTAAAAGGAAGTGGATGATGATAGACAGAGTTGCTTTATATCTACAGGATGCACATGATTTGCGAGATGGATTGGATTATGTGAAATATGCTGAAGCACGAGGCTTTGAAGCAGTGTGGCAAGCGGAAAGCCGCCTGGTGCGTGACGCCATCGTGCCAATGGCAGCCTACGCTGCTGTGACGAATGAGATCAAGGTAGGTTCAGGTGTGATCAATAATTGGACCCGTAATATTGGTTTGCTGGCTGCAACCTACCTGACCCTCGATGACCTTGCACCTGACCGAGTCATTTGCGGCATCGGGGCTTGGTGGGACCCCCTGGCCAAAAATGTGGGGATCAATCGGAAGAGACCTTTAAAAGCTATGGAAGAGACAGTTATTGTTCTCCGACGTTTGCTTAATATGGAACGGGTGACCTTTGATGGTGAACACATTCATGTTAACAACATTGAATTGGATGTTGTTCATGGGCGGCGAGAACCGCGCAATGTCCCGATCTATATTGGTGCCACAGGACCCAAGATGCTGGAATTGACAGGGCGAATTGCTGATGGCGTGGTTCTAAATTACTGTGTACCCCCGGAATATAATGAAAATGCGTTAGCCCAGTTAGAAAAAGGGTTAAAGAAATCTGGTCGAACCATGGCTGACTTAGATCGTCCGCAGTTGGTGGTTTGCTCAGTGGATGAGGATGGTGACAAGGCGATT
Organism: uncultured Candidatus Brevefilum sp.; assembly: GCA_964441045.1. GTDB lineage: Bacteria > Chloroflexota > Anaerolineae > Anaerolineales > Anaerolineaceae > Brevifilum. Next base: position 12,880 of record CAYTXE010000034.1, on the reverse strand, counting down.
GAAACCAGTCGTGAACTATTGACTCAATACCTTGCACAGCAGCCACATATTGCGAAGGCGTCTGGTGTATCAATGGATATTGTCAACCAGATCCAATCCATTCTGGGATGGCCGGCAACCTATGAGCAGATCATGGCTGCTAAACACCTGGTTCCAGATGATCTGGTTCACAGGATTACTGCCAGCGGTACACCGGATGAAGCAAGGGCAAAGATTCAGGAATACATAGATAACGGCGCAACTTGCCCGATCCTTTACCCCGTTGGTGGTAACGTTAAGGTTCTAATTGATACATTTGCTACGAAATAAGTTTGAATAAATTCCTGGTCCTAAAATCTGTTTTGCATGTGGTTCAGTGGTCCGGGATTATTTCAATATGAGTCATGTGTTATCAGAATATGAAAATTCCTTCACAGATATTTGCAGAAGAAAACCAAACCGCGTTTATCAGGCTTGATTATCCTTTTGAGGAGGCGATATGATAGATGAATATTATCGACCTGCAACAGTAAATGAAGCAGTGTCATTATTACAAAATACGAGTAAGCACCTAAAACCCATGGGTGGAGGTACGAGTCTCAGCCATAAAAAAGGGGAACAATTCGGAGCGGTTGACCTCCAAAACATTGGTCTGGACCAAATTGAGCTGAGTGACCAAAAGATCAAAGCTGGTGCAATGGTTCGATTGAGTGCATTTCTTGGACACCCTGGCGTTCAGCCAGAGATTCAACGTGGGATTCTGATCGATACAACCGGGAACATCCGTAATGCAGCGACATTAGGAGGTTGGATGATCAGCAGTGATGGACGTTCTGTTTTCACCACCCTTTTACTTGCCTTAGACGCCTCATTAACCTGGGAGCCGGGTGCAAAACGTGTCCAAATGGGAAACTGGCTTCCCATGCGCAGGCTGGAATCCCCGGGCGTATTGATATCGGAAGCATCTTGGTGGGCACAACCTTACATCGTATTTGAATACGTTGCCCGGTCACCCAAAGACCGTCCCTTACTGATTGTCGCAGCAGCTCAGTGGCGATCCGGGAGAACGAGAATTGCTCTGGGAGGTTATGGTGAGGCTCCGATTATTGCTATGGATGGCCCAGAAGAAGGTGGTGTGGATGCTGCCAGCCGGGATGCATATTATGACGCAGAGGATCAATGGGCATCAGCTCTTTATCGGCGAGAGGTTGCGTCAAAATTAGCGTTGCGATGTTTGGAACGGATCAACGAGACAAAAGAAAGCGAGGCTTAAGGTGAACATCATTCTTAATATCAATCAGCAGGAATACCCTCTGATCGTTCCTGATAATGAAACACTGTTAAGAACATTGCGTAAACTCGGTTTCTTTAGCATTAAAAAAGGCAGGTGTGAGAATGGTGAGTGCGGAGCCTGTACCGTCCTTATTGATGGGCAACCTGTTAACAGTTGTTCAATGTTATCCGTGCAGGCTGAAGGGCATTTGATCGAAACTGTTGAAGCGCTTGGGGAACACCCTAAACAGGGATGGAAAGCAACACAAGGATTACATGTTATTCAGCAAGCCTTTGTTGAGACGGGTGCTATCCAGTGCGGATACTGTACACCTGCTATGGTTTTAACCGCGAAAGCCCTTTTAGGAAAAGAGCCTTCTCCAACAGAAACCCAGGTTCGGAAAGCACTTTCAGGTGTGTTATGTCGTTGTACTGGTTATCAGAAACCGGTTCAGGCTGTACTGCGTGCAGCAGCTATCTTGCGAGGGGAAGAGGTTCCCACGATCGACGATTCCAAAGATGAGAAAGACGCTTCCGTTCCTGAAGGCATTTACCCAAAGATGAAACATGTCGAGGGGCACATACCCCTTGATACGGTGGGACATGCGGAACCAAAGGTGGATGCTGTGAAACTGGTTCAGGGCAAGCCTGCCTTCACAGCAGATTTTCCAAGGCGGGATATGCTGTTCGCTAAAGTGCTGCGCAGCCCGCATGCCCATGCTGAGATCATACACATCGATACTTCAAAAGCAAAAGCTTTACCTGGCGTGGCAGCTGTCCTGACCTGGGAGGATATTCCTCGTGTCGTGTACTCAACGGCAGGGCAGTCTCACCCTATCCCTGGTCCGCTGGATACCTTTTCATTGGATCACAAAGTGCGCTTTGTGGGTGATCGTGTGGCATTGGTCGCTGCAAAAACCCCGGAAATTGCCCAAGCTGCTTTGAAAATGATCAATGTTGAATATAAGGTCCTACCGCCCGTTATAGACTCAACCAAAGCAATGGAAGCAGGCGCACCGATCATCCATGATGAAGAAGAATATGTCAATTTTGATAAATCTGACGCCTCCAAGAATCTTGCTGCAGAGATCAGGATCGATATTGGTGATGTTGATAAAGGCTTTGCAGAAGCGGATCACATTTTTGAAGAGGAGTTTGAGGTTCCTAAACAGCATCAAGCGTACATTGAACCCCATATTGCGATGACTTATTGGGACGAGAATGATCGCCTTGTCATTACAACGAGCACACAAGTACCCTTCCATGTGCGGCGTCAGTTAGCACCTGTTTTGGGATTACCGATCAAGCGTATTCGAGTGATAAAACCCCGGGTCGGTGGCGCTTTTGGTGGTAAACAAGAAGTTCTTATAGAGGATGTGGCAGCTCATTTGACCATTGCCACAGGTCGTCCTGTGATGTACGAGATGAGCCTTGAAGAAGAATTCTTAGCAGCTCGTCCTCGCCATCCAATGCGCATCCGCTTAAAAACGGGTGTCAAGGATGACGGCACAATCACTGCAAATGAGATGTATTGCCTGAGTGACACGGGTGCCTATGGCTGTCATGCACTGACTGTGGCAGGCAATACCGGTCATAAAGCCATGGCGTTATATGTTGGCGATGGACCTTATCGGGAACATCCCAATATTCGTTTCTATGCAGATGCGGTTTATACCAACACAGTTCCTTCTGGTGCTTTCCGTGGTTACGGCGTCCCACAGGGTTTTTGGGCGATTGAACGCCAACTGGAAAAAATTGCGCGTACATTAAATCTGGATCCCCTTGAATTCCGTTTGAAAAACACCTTGCGTCCAAACGAACTGCACCCCTTCAGCACAGCCTGGAGTGAAGGGCGTGAACCTCAACCAGAAACCATTCACACAGTTGGTCTGGAGGAATGCGTTCGACAAGGTCGTCAAGCAATTGGTTGGGATGAAAAATATGGCAATCAGGATTGGCACAACGTTCCCGGCAGCACACATTTGAAGAGAGGTGTTGGAGTCGCCTTATTGATGCAGGGCACTGCAATCCCTCATCTCGATATGGGCGGTGCCAGTATTAAGATGAATGATGATGGCTCTTTCAATTTACTTGTGGGCGCAACGGACCTCGGAACGGGTTCGGATACTGTATTAGGGCAGATGGCTGCAGAGACTCTCGGCGTGCCTTTGGAGGACATCATTATATATTCATCTGATACGGATATGACCCCCTTTGATAAAGGTGCATATGCCTCAAGCACGACATATATTTCTGGTAATGCAACCACAAAGGCTGCACAAATTGTGGCTTATCGTATTCGTAGACGGGCTAAACGGCTATTTGCGCAAAAAGGAATTGATGTAAAGGTGACTGAGATAATGCTCAAGGATCGCAATGCCAAAGCACCATCAGGAGAATCAATCAGCTTAAAAGAAATTGCCCTGGATGCCCTTCATATGTCTGACCAGGAGCAGATCATGGGTGTTGCTTCTCACGTATCTCCGGTTTCTCCGCCACCCTTTGCAGCTCAATTTGCCGAAGTGACGGTGGATATCGATTCGGGGATGGTGACAGTGGACAAACTGGTCATGGCGGTTGATTCAGGGATCATTATCAATCCATTAACGGCTTCCGGACAAGTGGAAGGCGGGATGGCACAAGCCTTAGGTTATGCGGTTTGTGAGGAAATGGTGGTCGATAAGGAAGGCCAACCTCGTGAGAAGGATTTTGTTGACTATCATATTTTCCGGGCAAATGAAATGCCTGAAATGAAGACGATCTTTGTTGAAACACAAGAACCTTCCCATCCTTTCGGTGTGAAATCTGTTTCTGAAATTCCGATGGATGGTGTTGCCCCAGCTGTGGGAAATGCCGTTCTCGATGCCTGTGGCGCTTCCCTCACAAAGATCCCCATCTTACCTGAAGATGTCTGGCGTGCTTTGAATCACCTCTCCAAACAGAATGAGGTGCTATCTTGATCAAAGTTGATCAACAACAACCCCCAAATATCCGGGTTGATAATAAAATTTATGTAATCGGACATGTCAACCCTGATACAGATGCCATTGCTTCTGCGATGGGATATGCTTGGTTGCTCCAGGAACGTGATGGGATCAACGCTATTGCTGCTCGTTCCGGTCCCATTAATCGGCAAACAGCATGGGTTTTACAGTTGCTTGATCTGGACCCCCCAATGCTTTTTAACGATGCTTCCCCACGTTTTGAATCGGTTATGAGGCGGCTGGATACTGTCAAGCCCGACCAGCCTTTAAGTGAGGCCTGGGCAATTCTGAGCCGAACCGGCGGTGTAGCCCCTGTTGTCAACGCGGATGGTACACCCTATGGATTGATTTCTGGAAAATCATTATTCAATTTCCTGACTCGCCTGATGGGACCTCATCCTCGTTACCGTGATATGACCATGGCAGAGCTGCTTGAAATTCCCTGTCGCGAGGCTGCGGAAACAGAAGTCTCACGTTATAGGGCATCCACTCGTATCCGGGATGTGATCAATCGAATTTTACGTCATGAAGTGGATGAATTTTGGGTGCTGGATGACAATCAACGCTATCTGGGAATTTGTATGCAGCGTGATTTACTGGATCCTCCTCGCATGAAGATAATCCTTGTTGATCATAATGAGCCTCAACAAGCTTTGGGTTCATTGGATGAAGCAGAATTAATTGAGATATTGGACCATCACCGACTGGGTAATCCCACAACACATGAACCTATCCGTTTTACTGTTGATGTTGTTGGCAGCACCAGTACGCTTGTTTCGGAGCAGATTGAGGACACTGGTTTACAGGCACCTCCAAAATTGGCAGCGATGATGCTGGCAGGATTGCTTTCTGACACTTTAGTTATGTCTTCTCCAACGACGACACCTCGTGATCACGAGGCAGCTGAAAGGTTGGCAAGATGGGCATTTGTTTGGGGAACACCACTTGAAAATGAAACGGTACAAACCTTTGGTGAAAAAGTACTATCAGCTGGTACAGGACTGTCGAGACGGGACCCTGTTGATGTTGTCTCCACAGACATGAAAAAATATGAGACGGGTTCATTTAGATTTGCCATTGCCCAAGCTGAGGTGTCAGAGCTTTATGAGCTTAATGAGTACCTGGAACCACTAAAAATAGCGTTGAAAGAATTAAAGGAAAGTCGCAGCCTGGATTTTGCCATGTTGATGGTGACAGATGTTGTCCAGGGTGACAGCCGATTATTAATGGTTGATGCTCCTGTTGTTTTGGATGAACTACCATATCGTCCTTTACAAGATGGCACCCGCATGGCAGAGGGTGTGGTTTCAAGAAAGAAACAACTCTTGCCTGTAGTATTGAGTTTGCTTGAGGAATAGTGTGGTAGTACTGGGCTCTTTGAACCAAGGCATAGACAACAGTCAGCCCGTAGCTCTCTGTTTGATTGTTAGAACAGGTGGAACTGTCCCCCGTCAAGTTGGGTCCAAGATGATTGTTTTTGAAGATGGACGAACACTGGGATCAATCGGTGGGGGCAGCATTGAAGAATGTATCCATAATGAAGCCATTGCTTCATTGAAGGATGCTAAGCCAAGATTTATAAACTATGATGTGATGGATAATATATCCAGTGATTTGGGTGAGAAAAGAGGGACACTCTCAGTTTATATTGAACCTTTCTTGAGAAAACCAACAGTGGTTGTTATCGGTGCTGGTCATATTGGAAGATCCGTGGTGTACCTTGCGAATTGGCTGGATTTTCGAGTGGTCGTCAGTGATGACCGGGATGAACTTTGCTCTCCTGAGTTGATCCCGGGTGGCGATCAATACTTGCCAGTGAAGATGAGTAAAATCCCGGAAGTTATGGAAATTGATCAGCAAACCTATCTGGTTCTGATAACTCGCAATGTGGATAATGATGTTGATGGCTTGCCGTCATTATTAAAAACCCCAGCTGGTTATATTGGATTAATCGGCTCGAAAAAGCGTTGGCATCAAACCAAGCAAAGGTTGATGGAAGCAGGTGTTTCTGAGACGGAGGTCAAGCGGATCAAATCGCCAATTGGGTTGGAGATTAACGCAGAAACACCCGAGGAAATCGCAGTTAGTGTGATGGCTCAGGTCATTGCCCATTGCAATCATGAAAAGCGGTCTTACCGTAAAGAATTATTGGAACGGAGTATTTAACCAATGTGGGAACAATATCGATTAGTTAGCTCTATTGAAGAAGCTGTGTCTGCATTATCTGAGTTAGGTGACAAAGCCCGGATCATAGCTGGAGGCACGGATTTGATCCTGGAGATAGAAAGAGGGATTCGCAAAGGTATCAAAACACTAATTGATATCAGTGCCATTCCTGGCCTGGATGAGATTAATGAAGATCAGGATGGCGTGATCCATATAGGTCCTTTGGTGACACACAATCATATTGTGGCCTCTCCACTTATTCGTAAGAAAGCGTATGCGCTATTACAAGCGTGTTGGGAAGTAGGGTCTCCGCAAATCCGCAACCGCGGTACCATTGCCGGCAATCTCGTTACGGGTTCACCTGCCAACGACAGCATCAGCCCATTAATGGTGTTCAACGCAAAATTATCCCTGGTTTCCAAACGTGGGGAACGGGTTGTAGCACTATCCGACTTTTATCAAGGAGTACGACAAACTGTATTGGCACCTGAGGAGGTGATCGTTGACATCTTCTTTGACGCTCCAGAGTCAAATCAGCAGTCATATTTCATTAAGAGTGCATTAAGAAAAGCGCAGGCGATCTCAGTGATCAACATCAGCGTTTTATTAACTTTGATAGATGAAACCATCCAGAACTCGAATATCACAATGGGCGCTGTGGCACCAACCATTATCCACGCTCTGGATGCAGAAGACTATCTGGTCGGGAAAAAATTGCACGATAGTGTGATCAGTGAAGCTGCGGAACTGACTGCAAAAGCGGCTAATCCAATTTCAGACATTCGTGGGTCAGATGATTATCGCTCATACCTGGTCAGCGTGATGGCTAAGCGTGCCTTGATGTCGATCCGGGAGGGTGTTAACAAGATTGAGATACCCAGCAACCCGATACTGCTGATGGGGTCAGGTTTTCATGTCCCTCCACCGAAAGAGGCCTGGAATGGACAGGAGATCCACACGTGGATCAATGGCAAAGAATATCGTTTCACAACCGGGTTCAATAAAACTTTATTGCATCTGATCCGGGACGAAGCAGGATTGATTGGGACAAAGGAAGGCTGTGGAGAAGGTGAATGTGGTGCCTGTACTGTTTATTTAGATGGTCGAGCGGTTATGAGCTGCCTGGTCCCTGCCCCACGAGCGCATGGCTCAGAAATTGTCACCATTGAGGGTTTACAAACTGGAGACGTGCTTCATCCCCTCCAGGAAGCATTTATCGAGCATGGCGCGATTCAATGCGGTTACTGCACACCCGGTTTCTTGATGTCAGCTGCAAAATTGTTGGAAGAGCGCATGACCCCCTCGCAAATGGAAATACGCCAGGCGATCACAGGAAACCTTTGTCGGTGTACAGGATATTACAAGATCATTGAAGCTATTGAAAAGGCCAGCAAGGCTCTTGAAGCTTCTAACAAGGAATAAAGAAATTTAGGAGTAGTGATGGCTTATATTGGAAAATCAATTACCCGTGTGGATGTCAAAGCCAAGGCAACTGGTGAGAGCCTTTATCCTGGTGATTTTATCAGACCAGGGCAGGTTTTTATGAAGATTTTATTTGCAGGTCGACCGCATGCGATCATTAAGTCGATTGATACAGCAGATGCTGAGGCTACGGAAGGTGTATTGGCAGTAATCACTGCAAAAGATGTCCCAGTAAATGAGTATGGGTTGATCATCGCAGATCAACCCGTTTTATGCGGCCCAGGTTCCTCCAAACCTTACACAGACCGGGTTCGATTTGTGGGCGACCAGGTCGCATTGGTCATTGCAGAAACGGAAAAAATTGCTGAACAAGCCTGTAAACAGATACAAATTGATTTTGAAGATCTGCCTGTCGTGGGTTCCATTGAAGAAGCGCTTTCAGATGACGCGGTTCTTCTCCACCCCGATCGGGAGTCTAATAATTTTTGTCACTACCAGATCCGTCATGGCGATGTAGATGAAGCATTCAAACAATGTGATGTGATCGTTGAGGGTGAATACAAGACGCCTGTGCAAGAACATGTATATTTGCAGCCTGAAGCAGGCTTGGCTTATCTTGATGATGAAGAGCGAATTACTGTTGTTGTTGCAGGTCAGTGGACGCATGAAGACCGGGAACAAATTGCCCATGCCCTGGATATCCCGGAAGAAAAAGTACGGGTGATTTACCCAGCCATCGGCGGTGCTTTTGGTGGGCGAGAGGATATGTCCGTCCAAATCGTTCTGGCATTGGCGGTAATGTACTTACATGAAAAGGGCATTGATCGACCTGTTAAGATCGTTTGGAGCCGTGAAGAATCAATATTGGGTCACCATAAGCGCCATGCCTATCGACTTAAGGGCAAGTGGGGTGCAAATAAGAATGGGGACATCCTCGCGGCAGAGGTTAAAATAATAACAGATGGTGGTGCTTATATTTATACCTCCACAAAGGTGCTCGCAAACGCGATCTTACAATGCACCGGTCCTTATAATATCCCCAATGTTCGTGTGGATGCAGATGCGATCTACACCAATAATATACCTGGCGGAGCTTTTCGAGGTTTTGGTGGACCGCAGGGTGCCTTTGAAGCTGAAATGCAGGTCAACCATTTGGCTGAAGCACTGGGAATGGACCCTGTTGAATTTAGGATGCGGAATTTAATGGATGATGAATCGATTTTATCCATGAACTCGAAAGTACCGGAAGGAGTGACGATCAAGAAAGTGACGGAGGCTTGTGCTGAACATGCTGGTTGGCTGCACAACGAAACGGGTTGGCATGCTCCTTCGGCGCTAGAAGATGAGGGGGTGGTTAAACGTGGGCGCGGAATTGCAAGTGCCTTTAAGAATGTAGGGTTCTCCTATGGAGCGCCGGAATCCTGTACTGCCAGAATTGAATTATTAGGAAATACCGAGATCCAAAGAGTAGTGCTTCATCATGCTGGTGCTGATGATGGCCAGGGTGCGCATTCGGTGTTTAAGCAGTTTGCAGCTGAAGCATTAGATGTGCCGCTTGAGAAGATTGAGCTGGTGGTCTCTGATACGGCTCTAACGGGGGATTCGGGTAGTTCATCTGCTTCACGTATGACCTTCATGGCTGGTAATTCGATAAAAGGTGCAGCAAAGTTAGCCCTTGAGAAATGGTCTGAGAACCAGCGCCCGGTCGATGTTGAGTATGTTTATATTCCACCTGCTACGACAGCTATGGATCGTGAGACTGGAGAATGTTTTCCCAATTTCTCCTACACCTATGTGACAGAAACCGTAGAACTTGAGGTGGATACGGAAACCGGTGAAATTTGTCTATTGAAAGTCTATTGTGCTATTGATGTGGGTAAAGCTGTCAACCCGGTTCAGGTGGTTGGACAGATTGAGGGAGCGATCGTCCAGGCTGCGGGGCATGTGTTGTTGGAAAATTTCATTCAGCAAGATGGCTATGTTAAGACGAATTTGATGTCCAACTACTTGATACCCACTGTGTTGGATATCCCTGTGGAAGTTGAATCCATTGTGTTGGAATTGCCAGAGCCAAATGGTCCTTATGGCGCACGCGGTATAGGAGAGATGCCTTTCCTTCCCCTGGCACCAGCTATTATGCATGCAATGCATGACGCAACCGGTGTGTGGTTCCATGAGTTTCCCCTGACCCCCGAAAGGGTTTTGCGGGGGTTAGGGAAGTTGAATTAGGTGAGTTCACCGCAATCATCCAATTTGGAAGAACAGTTCTTCAATGGACGTGGACAAACCGCAGGTGTCGTCCTTGCGGCAGGTGGAAGTAAACGGATGGGTCGCTCTAAGCAGCTCATAAGCTGGCAGGGGATACCATTTATCGCACAGGTGGCAAAAAACGCATTAGAGGCTGGTTTAGAGCCGCTAATCGTCGTTACTGGGGCGGATCAGGAACTCATTGAGGAAGCTATAAGGCATTTGCCTGTGCAGTTTGTTCATAATGCTGATTGGGCTTCAGGAATGTCTTATTCAATGAAATCGGGACTCAAGGCACTTCCGCAGCATTGTGGCAGTATCATGTTTTTATTGAGTGATCAACCACAAATTTCACCCATATTGATCCGGCAGCTCCTTGAACGGTATGCGAAAAACCGTGCCCCGATCACAGCTCCGATGGTGGGCGGTCGACGAGGTAATCCCGTACTTTTTGACAGTACGACCTTCAATGCGCTGATGCTAGTGCAGGGGGACAAGGGGGGGAGAGCTTTATTCAGCCAGTTTGATGTAGATTGGCTGCCCTGGATCGATGATCGTGTTTTGATGGATGTGGATGAAGAAGGGGATGAACAATCCTTACGGGAAGTGTATTTTCCATTGGAACTTGATGATTGACTCCCTAATTTTTGTAAACGATAAAAAAATAACTTTCCTTTCCTCGTTCTCTTTGATAATTTACTGCCAACATCTATAAAGTTTAATTGATTTCATCAATCAAAACCTCAATTGCTGCTTGAAGGAAAGCAGCGTTTGTTGCATCCCCTGCCAAAACGATGTCTGGAACCAGGGGAAAGTCCTGGCCTGTGATCCACCAGCGTCCGCTTGTCACATGAATACTGGAACCATCTTCGAGGTCAAAGATGTATTGGATGGTGGTTTTCCCAAAGGTGGGATTACCGATCAAAGTAGCCCTGTTCGCTTTATTTAATCCGCCAGCAACTATTTCTGCTGCACTGGCAGTATTACCGTTCATAAGTACAACCAAGGGATACTGGATGATTGGTCCAGGTTTCTCAATTATGAATATCTCCGTTTCCTGATCTTTAAACTGACTCTGCATAACCTCACCATCTTCAAGGAACAGGCGAGTGATTTCAATGCCAGCATCAACCATCCCTCCGCCATTGTTACGCAGGTCAAGGATAAATGCCTGTGCACCCTGTTCATGCAGCTCTTGAATACCGTTTTGTATCTCATCAGCGGTTGTGTTTGAGATTCGATTTATCTTTACCATTCCGATGCTTTTTTCTTCGGGCATGAGATTATAGCTGACCGAGGGGATGGGGAATGATCGACGTTTTATCTTGAAATCCAATGTCTCACCATCACGCTGGATCGTGACCTGTACCTTTTCACCTACAGGACCCCGCAACGCTGCAATGAGGGTAACCTCATCAATGTCAGGTGTAACAGGTAAATCTTCCACAGATAGCAGCAGGTCACCATCTAGAATCCCCGCTTCAATCGCCGGTGATTCTGGTAATGGAAAAAGACGCCAGAACATTTGTGTATCCTGCTCCAAACGCACGCCCACACCCCCATAGCTTCCAGTCAGTTCATCGGATTGAATTTCATTTACTGCAGGCTCCACGAAAATGGTGTAGGGATCCTTCATGGTTTCCATTAGCCCTCGTATCATGCCATATTCCATGGTTTTCTCTGATGGCATCTCAAGGATCGTGTTGCTAATCAGGATGTCCCTTGCTTGACGGAGGAGGTGGAATTCTTGCTTTGATTGCTTATAAATTTGAGAAAGAAAAAATCCTGCAGCTGCTGAGGTTAACATAACAATGACTTGTAAGATGATAAATATCCAAATTGATCTCTGTTTTTTTGAAGTTGGTATTTCCATTGCTGCTCTTTCCGGATTTTTTGATTAAGGTATAATAGTTTTATTCCATTATACTAATGGAAAAAAAGGATGAATAGATAAGAAAAAATTTGGGAAACAAGCGCCTGGCCAATCTAAAAATATTGGATTGGTGACGAGGATGGAGGTTCCCTGGTGCAGACCAGGGTTAACTGAAGGAAATTCGGGAAAATCGAGAGATCGGCGGATGCCTCCCGCTGCTTTATGCAGTTGACTTCCCAAACAAACCAAACAAAGTGATAGCTGATGCAGCCTGGAAAAGGGCTTGTCTTCTGGATGCATGAAGCAAAAATAATTTTGGAGGTTTAACACAATGTGCGGAATTGTTGGATATATTGGTGGACGCGATGCAACACCCATCGTATTAAAAGGATTGAAGAAGCTGGAATACAGGGGTTATGATTCTGCAGGTGTGGCGGTATTGGATAATGGAAACATTCAAATCCGACGCGATGCAGGGAAACTGTGTCACCTGGAGGCTTTGGTGAATGACACACCTATCCACGGCAAGATCGGGATCGGACATACACGTTGGGCAACACATGGTGAACCAAATGCCCGGAATGCCCATCCGCATATTGGCAGCACAGGTGAGGTTGTCGTAGTACATAATGGTATTGTGGAGAATTTCCTGGCATTGAAGGAAGCATTGATCGCTGAAGGTGTGGTGTTTAAGTCAGAAACTGACACAGAAACGATCGTTCACCTGATTGAGAAATATTTAGCCAGGGGATGTACACTGGTTGAAGCGGTACGTCAAACCTTGCAAAAATTAAAAGGGTCACATGGTATTGTAGTCATGTCCTCTCGGGAACCAGATAAAATTGTTGCTGCTCGTATTGGTAATGCTGGCGGTGTAGTGATTGGGCTGGGTGACAGCGAGAACTTTGTCGCTTCGGACCTGCCTGCCATCCTTGAG
>CAYTXE010000033.1:15291-22392 GCA_964441045.1 uncultured Candidatus Brevefilum sp. | reverse complement strand
CCAACAGGGCGGAATCATATGCGCCGCCGCGGCAATAATTGCCGGTGGATGGCCATACTGCTTTTTGCTGGGTGGGGTCAAACTGTCCGGTCACTAAACGCGGCACAAGGCACCCGAAGGCTGCGCCCACTTTATGGGAACCGGTTGGCATCCATTTTCCTTCAAGGGCGATGATCCGGGCCGGTGTGCCGGTCAGGCTTTCAGGGAACTCCATGAAATTTAACCCACCGAATAACCCGCCGCTGGGTTTGGGCTCATTATGCCAGGTGATGCGGAAAAGGTTGCGTGGGTGAAGGTCCCATAGGCCGATTTTTGTAAGTTCTTCCTTGACCTTGTCCGGGACAAGGCTGGGATTTCTCATTTGCTCAAAGGTCGGGATGATAATGTTGCGATCCCGTGCCCGTTTGACGGTACGTTCAAGACGATCGGGGTAGACAGTTAAATCGATTGTAGCCATAAAGAGGTCTCCTTAGTTAATTGTCTGACAATTAATATCTGATTGATTATAGCTCTTTTTCAAGATGTATGTTAGTCAAGATTTGAAAGTTTATCAGGACACATCGTTATTCATATCCTCAGGCGCTTCCGCAACGGTGTATAAAGGTCTACCTTTCGCTTCGTCATAGATACGTCCGATGTATTCTCCGATAATCCCGAGGCTGATCAGCTGAACGCCACCTAGAAAGAGCACCATGATCAGGGTTGTCGCCTGACCCATCAAGACGGTGCCGGTGGTTAACCGCAGTATCGCGATGATAGGTATGGCCAGCACACTCAAGCCAGCTGCAATAAAGCCGATGTAGGTCGCGAGTTGGAGAGGAAAGTAGGAAAAACTGGTGATTGCATTCAGGGCGAATTGGATCATCTTGCTGAGGGGATATTTCGATATGCCCGCGTAGCGTGGTTTTCGTTTATATTTCACACCGATCTGTTTGAATCCCACCCAGGCAGACATACCGCGTAGGAACCGATGCCTCTCGCGCATGGTTTTCATGATATCGACAACTTTTTTGTCTAACAGGCGAAAATCACCGGTATCAAGGGGGATGTTCACGTTCGTGACAGCGTGGATCAGGCGGTAAAAGATTGATGCAGTAAGTTTTTTAAACCAGGATTCACCCTCACGTTCCTCGCGAACCGCATACACAACTTCATAGTCTTCTCGCCACTTTTCGATCAGTTTCAAGATCACTTCAGGTGGATCTTGTAAATCTGCATCAATGATGATCACAGCATCACCTCGGCTGTAATCAATACCAGCAGTGACTGCAATTTGGTGGCCAAAGTTTCTTGCAAAGATAATCGGCCGTACACGCTTGTCGTTCTCTGCCAGTTTGCGGATAACTTCAGTGGAACCGTCCGTGGACCCATCATCAACCAGGATCAATTCCCAGGGTTCATTGGTTTGATCCATGACCTCCCTGATTCGTGGATAGAGTTCAGGAATATTCTCAAGCTCATTAAAGATGGGTGCAATGATCGTAAAGGTTGGTCTTTCCATCAGAGTACCTCTTTGACTGCATCTAACGTGGGCTCAATTATCGGTGCTGCGGAAACAGCCTGCATGGCTGCCTTAACATCTTTCAAACCGCTGCCTGTACTGAGCACCAATACGGGATCGTCCTCAGTCACAATAGATTGTTCAACCGCTACGTTTAGGCCTGCATAGGCGGTTGCTGCAGCAGGCTCTGCAAAGATCCCAACCTGACCCAGGGCAGCAATGGCAGTCAGGATATCGCTATCGGGAACAGTGATGTAAGTGCCTCCGGTTTCTCGTGCTGCACGCAGGGCACGCACACCGTCTCGGGGTAGGTCAACGGAGATGCTGTCAGCCAGAGTATCCGCCTGGACGGCTTTGATGTCTTCCCCTCCCTGGTGGAAGGCGTTGGCGATGGCTGCGGATCCTTCTGATTGCACGCCAATGATGCGCGGCATCTGTTGAAGCCAGCCCAGCGAGTGCAGGTCCTTGAAGCCTTTATGCACGCCAGAAATAATATTGCCATCACCGACGGGGATGAAAATTGACAGTGGCTTTGTTTCTTCAGGGATTTGGCGGATGACCTGTTCCCAGATCTCAAAAGCAGCGGTTTTTTTACCTTCAGCAGTGAAGGGATTGAAACCTGTATTGCGGTTGTACCAACCAAAGTGATGGGTCGCTTCAATGCTGAGATCAAATGCTTGATCATAGGTCCCATCGACTAAAAGCACCTTTGCCCCAAAGACAATCAATTGGGCAATCTTGGCGGGAGGTGCTGTCCTGGGGGCGAAAATGACGGCTTTGGCACCAACTGCCGCAGCCATCCCAGCCAGGGCTGCCCCAGCATTGCCGGTGGAGGCCGCTACGATGACTTCTGCGTTGATCTGATTGGCATGAGCCACAACGATGGCGCTGGCACGGTCTTTGAAGGAGGCAGTGGGATTGGGACTTTCGTCCTTAATCCACAGATCCCTCAAACCCAGCTGCTTTGCTAATCTTATCGATTTATAGACGGGTGTCCACCCTGCACGCCGGAGGGGCGTTCCAAACCCGCCCGGGTCTTCCACGGGAAGTAGGTTAAGATAACGCCACAGGGATGCTTCTGGAAGGGCTGTAAACCTTTCCTGTGTCAGGCGGTTTTTTATTGACGTTTCATCGAGGATGATGTTGAGATTACCGCCATCTTTCGGGCAGATGTAGGTGACTTCATCGGGGGCGTACTCCGCACCGCAAATGGAACATGTGAAATGTGAAAATGTGTGATTCATAAGGCTATCACCTCACTGGTGGTTGGCACAAGATTGTAAAAAGGGCGGTTGTTGTTTTTAAAGCCGCCCATCATACATAATTTTTAAGGAACGATCCAGGTGCCGGTCTTGCCATCCAGGGCTTCGCCGATGTGTTCCGGATCCGTGATCAAAGCTTTCTTACCGCCATTTTCCAGGTATTGGATGATCGCCTTGACTTTTGGTAGCATACTGCCTGGTGCAAAATGACCTTCTTTAATGTATTGTTTTGCTTCAGCAACCGTCATTTTGTCTAACCAGACTTCATCATCCGTATTGAAATTCACAGCTACCTTTTCAACAGCCGTGCTGATGACGAAAAGATCCGCATTGATCATCGTTGCCAGCAGAGAAGAACCGAAATCCTTATCGATCACAGCATCAACGCCTTCAATATCGCCAACCTCATTTATGATGACTGGAATACCCCCGCCGCCGACAGCAACAACGATAATGCCAGCATCGATCAAGTTCTTGATCACGTTGGCTTCAACGATCCCTTCCGGTAAGGGAGAAGCGACAACCCGACGCCAACCGCGTCCTGCATCTTCCACAACCATCCAGCCATCATTGTCCTGGCGTGATTTTGCTTCCATTTCGTCCATAAAGGTACCGATAGGTTTGGTGGGGTGTTTGAATGCCGGGTCATTTTTATTGACAATGGTTTGGGTGATCACAGTGGCGGCGTCTTTCTGAATACCGCGTCGCTTGAATTCGTTATCCAGGGATTTCTGGAACATGTACCCGATAGCGCCTTGGGTATCAGCCCCACAATAGTCCAAAGGAACTTCATGCAGGATATCCTTGGCGAGTTCGGACCGGCGCAGGATGAAACCAACCTGTGGGCCATTTCCGTGTGTGATGACCACATCCCAACCTTTTTCGATCATGTCGACAATGTGGCTCATGGTGTCTTTTGCAGCCTCAAATTGATCCTGCACGGATTTGTGATTTTTATCTTTGATCAGTGCGTTGCCTCCCACGGCAACGACAGCAATACCTTTTTTATCCATACTTATAACACTCCTTTATTTTTACTTTTGGTCTTATGCCATGGTCAGTGCCATGACGGCTTTTTGTGCATGCAAACGGTTCTCTGCTTCGTCGAATACAACGGAATGTGGTCCGTCAATCACGCCGTCGGTCACCTCGATATTGCGGTCAGCCGGCAGGGGGTGCATGTAGATAGAGTCCTCTTTTGCCAGCGCCATCTTGCGCTCATCAGTGATCCAGCTCTCGTATTTTTGGGTGATTTTCTTGATCTCATCGGGATCACTGGTGGTGACCAGGGGTCCCCAGGACTTAGCGTAAACAATATCAGCGTCTTCAAAGCCCTCTTCCATGCTGTTGACGACATTAAAATTCGTCTTATATTTCGCAGCTTGTTCGCGAGCCTGGTCCATAATTTCAGGCATCAATTCGAACTCTGGAGGATGTGCCAAAGTGACGTCCAGGCCAAATCGGGGCATTTGAAGGATCAGAGACTGGGGAACTGAGATAGGTTTGGCATAGGATGCTGCATACGCCCAGGAAACGACCATTTTCTTGCGGCGCAGATTGCGGCCTTTCTTCTCCCAGATCGTCATCAGGTCTGCCAGACATTGATGGGGATGGTAGACATCGCACTGCATATTGAGCACTGGCACACGAGAAGCGCTGGCGACCAGGTTGAGATAGCGGTTGCCAACGCCCCAGTCGCAGTGGCGGATGGCCAGGCCGTCAAAATACCGGCCAAGGATCTCACCGATCTCTTTTTCTGTATCGCCGTGAGAGATCTGTGTGGTTTTTGATTCAATGAATGCAGCATGGCCGCCTAATTGGGCCATTCCCGATTCAAAACTGCAGCGGGTACGGGTGCTGGAAAAAAAGAACAGCATACCCAGGGTTTTGTCATCCAGGTAAGCGTGAGGCTGTCCCAGAGCGCGTTTCATTTTTAGATCGAAAGCAACATCCAAAACGGTTTCGACTTCTTCCTTGCTGAAATCCAGATCGCTGATCAAATCGCGTCCGCGTAAATTGGTGATCATTATTAACTCCTTTTATTGTTCAAAGCCGTATCTCAAAATATTGATAGCGGCTTTAGGTTATCCAAGTTGAATTATTCCATTTT
The DNA here is from genome assembly GCA_964441045.1 of uncultured Candidatus Brevefilum sp. Classification (GTDB taxonomy): domain Bacteria; phylum Chloroflexota; class Anaerolineae; order Anaerolineales; family Anaerolineaceae; genus Brevifilum. Next base: position 17,519 of record CAYTXE010000033.1, on the reverse strand, counting down.
GCCCAGGATAGATGCCAGCAGCGCCATACGCATCACGACGCCATTAAAGGCTTCCTGCCAGTAACGTGACCACTTGGTGATATCCACGTCGGGAGGAATCTCATCCATACGAGGCAGAGAATGCAGCAGAATCGCATCTGATTTCGCCTTTGTGGAAAGCAATTCCCGTGTGATCTTGTAATTAGAGGGTGTCAGGCCTTCATCGCCTGTACGTTCATCACGTGCCTTGGTGTAATCGGGCTGCACAACGGGTTCGACCAGGATGACATCAGCATCAGCGATTGCCTGTTCGACATGTTCAACTTCTTTAAAGTCCAGACTGTATGTTTTGAGTTCAGCCTTGAAATCCTCGGTGAGTGATTTGTCTGGGGGTGATACAAAGGTAATCGGGCAGTCAAACTGGGTCAGACCGTAGGCGAGGGAGTGCATGGTGCGCATGCGCATATCACCAACTGCCAGCCAGCGCAGGCCATCAATACGGCCTTTTTCTCGCAGAACAGTATAAAGGTCCGTCAGGATTTGGGTGGGGTGTTCTCCCCATCCGTCGCCACCGTTGATCACTGGCACACTGGCCCATTTCGCGGCCTCATGTGGGGCACCAATTTGTGGATGGCGCATGACGATCACATCGCCATAGAACTCCAGCATCTTCACGGTGTCCTTAATGGATTCCTGATAAAAGTCGCCGGCACGGGTCATTTTAGAATCAGAAAAACCAGTCACCTGGCCGCCCAACCGAATCATGCCTGCCTCATGGGCGAGGCGGGTGCGGGTGCTTGGTTGGTAGAAGGCGGTCACCAGGGTCTTGTCTTTCAAGAGGTCGGTGTTTTGCCGGTTCCTGGCTATTGGTTCAAGTTTTTCGGCAATTTCAAAAATACGGAAAAATTCATTCCTTTCGAAATCCTTGAGTGAAAGAATATCTCGACCTAAAAAACTACGCATGGTACATTTCTCCTTTTGTAAATAATTTGGTTATATTTTGGGGTGTTATCATGAGCTTACACCACCAATTTTACGAATGATATGCAGGCGGAAATGGCCTGGTAAAAAATAACTATGAGAGTAATCGATCGGATTGCCTTCTTCATCAAATAAAAGTGCTTTCAGCAGCAAGAGTGTGTCACCGCGTTGAATATCGAGTGCTTTGGCTACTTCAGCTGGCGCGTGGATTGCGCTGATTTCTGTTTTGGAAATCGACAGAGCGGGATCACCTTTTTGGATGATGAGGTCCAAAACTGACCCTCTAAATTCGTTGCTCAGAACATCTTGGTCGAGAATGGTTTCCGGTAGGGTGTCAACCAGATAAGCGACTGGTGTATTATCTGTTAAGATCACTCGATCTATCTTGATCAGGGGAGATCCTTCCTCCAGGCTTAATTTCTCAGCTTGTATTTTATTCGACTGGATATGAGTGATTTGATATGTTCCCATATCAACATCGAATCCTGTCCTTTTGGCTTGCGTTTCAATGCTTTCAAGGAGCTCCAAACCTGAATCGATGACATGTGTTGGACCGACCACAAAGGTTCCCAAACCCTGTCGACGCCTGAGCAGCCCCTGGCTTTCAAAGGTGCGCATAGCTTCTCGCAGTGTGGCACGGGATACATTGAGTTGTTCAGCCAACTTGGGCTCAGAAGGCAGTTTACTGCCCTTGGGTGTGTTTTGGATTAAATCACTGAGCGCACTTTGTAAGCGCTGGTAGGTTGAATGATTATCGCTCATTCGCTGTTCCCTGGTGCATGATGTTGGTCATGTTGTGTTTGGGCGATATTGACGAGGTTGCTTTCAGGCTGTTTAATGCCACTGAATTATCCATTCAATAATCTTTTCGCTGCATTGTTGTGTTCTTGAACCAGGGTAGGAGCATCAAGGGTGGTCAGTTCACCGTCTTTTACAATGATTTGGCCGCCAACAATGTTCACATCAACATTTTGAGGAGCACAAAACATGGTCGCAGCTGCTGGATCGTGCAGTGCACCCGCATAACCCAGCCGGTTAAGGTTGATGGCAACAAGGTCTGCACATTTACCAATTGCTAATGACCCAATATCCTCCCGCCCCAGGACAGCTGCTCCGCCGCGTGTGGCAATCTCAATCGCTTGACGAGCACTCATTAAGGAAGGCGCATCCTCACCCGAGCGAGAGGCACCCTGCAAACCGGCACCAACTCTTGCCAGGAGCATTGCCAGGCGTGCTTCCCCGAGCAGGTGTGAGCTGTCATTGCTGGC
>CAYTXE010000033.1:0-15191 GCA_964441045.1 uncultured Candidatus Brevefilum sp. | reverse complement strand
GCTGATTGACGCATTAATTCCCCCGTCACACTGAAAGGTGAACAGGGCGCCAGGACGATCTGCACCATGGAACCTGGTTCGGGATCGTGATAGGTTTCGATCAGGCGCTGACTGTCTTTGAGGATTTGATCCTCGGAGTCCACGACGCTGTCAGGCGGTAAGCCGCCTTTGGATTCGCCAAGGCTCATTGAGCCGCGTGAGGCGTGAAGCCGCAAGCCCACTTGTGCAGCAGCATGGATCTCGTCATCCAGCCTGGATCCATTGGGGAACAGGTACAGGTGGTCGGATGCTGTGGTGCAGCCTGAGAGGGCTAATTCTGCCAGTGCAGTTTGCGTGGAAACTCGGATATCCTCAGGCGTGAGCCGTGCCCAAATGGGGTAAAGCGTTTTCAACCAGTGGAACAGGTTGGCGTTTTGGGCTTTTGGAACTGCGCGTGTGAGGGTTTGATAGAAGTGGTGGTGGGTATTTACAAAACCGGGAAGAACAATATGACCTTTTAGATCCATGATTTCATCGGCTGTGTCTGGCATGTCCTGTGCATCGCCAATCGCCGTGATGAAGCCATCTTTGATAAACAGGTTGGTATCCTGTAATTCCCGACGCTGGTCGTCCATCGTGACCAGGACAGCAATGTTTTTGATCAATAGGGTAGTCATATCTCTCCGGTGAGGTTGGTGAGTTTGTCAGACAATCACCTAAGTGTATCGAAAAATAAGCCTTCTGTCAATTGTCTGACAAATGTTTTTTGGGTAAAAGTAGAGCGACTCTAATTAATTTTTGTTAAGGAGTTCTGCAGAGGGTGAGATGACTAAATTTTCACTGCTGTTGTGGATTATTTTTCAGTTGGAATGAACACATTCCCTGGGTCCACTTTCCACAGCACCTCCCCCAGGCTGACCCCCATCGCGCCAGTTTCAAGCAGTGTTTGTACCTGCCAGAGTGCGTTTATGCCGCCGTATGCGATGACTTTTAATTCAGCTTCTAACAGGAATTGTATTGCATGCAGCATTAATGGGAAGGTGGCAGAGCCGTAGAGCCTGCCGGACACCTTTTCACCTGTCTTTGTGGGAAGTGTCCCTCGAGGCGGGCTGAGATGAACTGCAGTGGGCTGCAACTCTTTAAGTTTTTCTTGAAGAATAGGGATTTGTTCAGGGCTCAGGCAAACGATAACGGGCAGCTCACCAGAAGCTGCATCCAGCAAGGTTTCCAGGAGGGGTGGATCACACATCGGGGACAACCCAATTTCCAGAGCCATGATGTTTTCCAATCCTTCCAGTTTTTGAACTATTTCCGCCAGGGTTCCGGGTGTCTCAGCGAGAAGATGGACGATGATGGGCAGGGGTGCGCTTGCCCAGCGACGTTTGAAACGAGAGATGGTGCGCTTAAGCCCGGGGTTTGGCAAGCCGGTGTGCAGTAGAAATCCTCCCGCGAAAGGCAGATAAACCCGGTTGCCGGCAGGTTGACGGGGTCGAAAGCTGATGGGATTGGTGATGAACGCTCCTAAGTGTTTCAGGAACGGCATGGTGTGTGGGTCGGGTGCAAAACCAAGCATCCCGGGAGTATTCACAAATGGCTTTCGCAGCACAAGGTCTTGCTTGTGGATAGGTGAGGAGCTGTTAAGCCACATGCAGCACCTCCGGTAATGAGAACACCGGGCCATCCACACAGGCAAGGCGCCAACCACTGCGGGTTTTAACTGAGCAAACACCGCAGTTTCCCAGCCCTCGACAGGGCATGGGGGTTCTGATCAGGACCTGGCCTTCAAAAGGATATTCTGCCTGGGTGAACAGCATTGAAAGTGTTATAAGTTCGCTGTGATCAATATCAACTGCCAGGAAATCCGGCCAATCCAGGTTTTCTAACAAAGAGGATATTTGCCCCACTTCCACACGGGGTGATACGCGATTGAGAAGATCTAACGGTGGGATTTTCTCGCAAAAAAGTGAGACTGCGGCACCTTGCGCTAAAGCGGATGCTGCCAGGGGTAAAAGGAAAATCGGGGATGTGGATATGGTCAATAAACCCACCCTCCGGGCAGATAGTGGGAGCTTGAATCCCTTCCCCTGCGGGAGTAGAAAGGCCAGCGAATCACCGGGCTGCCAGCCTATTGGCAGGGGGCCTAATCGCAGCACCTCGTCCGGACCATAGACCTTGAAAAGCGGCGAGGACAGATGTTGTGAGTCTTGTGAGAGGTTCTGGCAGGGCAGGTATTGTCCTGGATCAGGCCAGAAATGCCTGGGAATATCCAATATGCCAAAATGAGTATTCCCGATTTGACCGATTTCTAATAATTTAGCGTTCATCTTGCGGGGTTCTCATGATCAAATTCCCAGTTGATTGGGTTAAATTCGATGTATTCACAGATTTTATAATAATCATCTTCATACCTGATGATGTGATCATAATAATTCCGCTGCCATACATGCTTTTGTTTGAGCAGTCCTGAACGATGTATTCGTCTTGTTGCAGCGGATTTGAAGGATCCCACAATAACACCCAAGGGTTGTGATTTACGTTTAGGTGTATTGGTCTGTAGGGGCGCGGCATGCCGCGCCCCTACTACATCATTGTTATGGATGATTATTATCCCGTGAAAATGATTGGGCATAATCACATATGCATCAGTTGTAACATTAGGATAATGCGAAGGGATTTCTAACCAAGTCTTTTCAATAATTTTTCCTATTTGGTTTAGATGCACAACGCCATTATTAATTGATCCAAAAATATTTATGCGTTTGTAACTGACTATCGTAATAAAGTAAGCCCCTGCACTCGAATAATCGTATTCTTTCAAGCGCATTGAGCGTCTTTGATGCCCTACGAAGTTGTTTCCCATGACATGATTGGTATTAGTGAATCTGACCTTACTTCCTGGTTTTTATAACTCGAAACGACTCTTGATATCCTGTGCGAGGTTTTTAAGTTCTGTCTGGATGGTCTTTATTGCATCAACAGCAGTCACGATCCTGCGCTCTTCCAGATCCCTGCGTTTGATTTCAAATCCACCGTTATTAAGTGAACGTTTTGAAACGGTTATCCGCAGCGGCAGGCCGATCAGGTCGGCATCGTTGAACTTAACACCGGCACGCTCATCTCGATCGTCATACAGGGGTTCTAATCCTGCATTCGTTAAATCTTTGTAGAGCTCTTCAGCTGCTGCTTCAGATTGACCGTCTTTGCTGGGCAGCAGGACCAGGTGCACCGGGTAAGGGGCTATTGTGACCGGCCATATCAAGCCGTGTTCATCATGATGTGCTTCAGCCACGCAAGCCAGCAGCCTGCCAACCCCAATACCATAGGAGCCCATGATGACTGGCTGCGCTTTGCCATCCTCATCAAGGAAGGTCGCTCCCATGGCTTTGGCGTAGTGCGGACCTAATTTGAAGATGTTTCCGACCTCAACCCCGCGTTGGACATGCAGTGTGCCGCTGCAATAAGGGCAGGCAGCGCCTTCTTCTGCCAGGGAAATATCGGCGACGATATCCGGTTCATAATCCCGGCCTACATTTGTATTAAGCAGATGAAAACCGGTTTCATTTGCGCCAGCCACCAGATTATTTGCGTACGGAATCAGATCATCCACCACAACCAGCACATTTTCTCTTTGGATTTCAATCGGGGAAGCATAACCCGGGACAGCGCCTATTGCCTGGATCTCCACATCCTGGGCAGGACGCAGGTTGGTGATCATGCCAATTCCAGCAGAAGATACGGCATGGACAAGTTTGGTCTCATTCAAGGCCATATCCCCTCTCACCACGGCGAAAACCAATAGCGGTGCCTGATCTCCTTGCCTTTCAGCCATATAGAAAACAGCTTTGGCGGTTTTGGATGGGTGAATGTTCAGGAAGCCTGTTAATCCAGAGATTTTCGAGATTTCTGGTGTGGCAACCTTTTTCAACGGCTTAAGTGCTTCATCCGGCGGAATGCTTTTTTTGAATACTGCCACCTGGCGGTTGGCTGCGTAATCACATGTGTTGCAGAATAACAGCGTATCTTCTCCAACAGGAGTCAGGTACATATATTCATGGGCTTCCTTGCCACCCATCATCCCGGTATCAGATCTGACAGCACGAACCGGCAGACCACAGCGGTTAAAGATGCTGAAATAAGCCTCGTAATGAGCATGGTATTGCCTGTCCAAACCTTCCCAATCCCGGTCCAGGCTGTAGCTGTCCAGCATGGTGAATTCACGAACCCGGATCAATCCTGCACGGGGGCGTGGATCGTCACGGAATTTAGTTTGGATGTGATAGATCAGCTGCGGCAGCTGTCGATGTGATTGGATTTCCTGTTTCACGAGATCTGTAACCACTTCTTCGTGGGTCATCGCCAGGACCATATCATGATCGTTGCGGTCCTTGAAACGAGCCATTTCAGCACCGATCTGCGACCAGCGCCCGGTCTTTTGCCAGACATCAGCCGGATGAACAACCGGCATGGTCAGCTCCTGACCTCCGATCGCATTGATTTCCTCGCGCATGATCTGTTCTATTTGGTCCATGCTGCGACGCGCTAATGGAAGATAAGAGAAAATCCCAGACCCCAGCTGACGGATGAAACCCGCCCTAAGCAGCAGGCTGTGACTGGCGAATTCAGCCTCTTTGGGGTCTTCTCTCAGCGTTTTGCTGAAAAGCCCTGTCATTCGCATAGGTTATTCCTCTTGATTTTCTTGTTGGATTTCTTCTGTAGTCTCATCGGGAGTACTTTCTAGATCTGCAAGTGTCACCTTCTCTTCCATGGTGACCTTCCCTCTTAAGAAGGCACCATCATCCGTGGAAAATGACTGTACAGTCACATCCCCATAGACACGCCCTGTCGCACGTATCTCGAGTTTTTCTGCTGTGATTTGTCCATTTACAATCCCTGCCACGATAACCGTGTCCGCCTGGAATGTGTTGCAGCTCACCTTGCCGGTTTCGCCAATAATGACAAGACCTCTCACGGCGATCTCACCTTCCAGGGATCCTTCAATTCTTACGCCGCCTTTGCCGCGTAAATCGCCCCTCCAGTTGATCCCCGGGCCCAGGATTGTTGTCACCCGTTGAACCGGCTGGTTGGGTGTCAGTGATTGTGTGGGTTTTTTCTTACCGAATAACATAGCTAAAACCTTTCATTTTGTACATCCCACTGAATGAGGGTTGCTTTGGAAATAACTTCTTTGACTCTCAGCGCCTGGGGGGCCAGATTGAACCAGCAGGGACCACCCCTCTATCAGGTATATCCGCTTTGACTGTCGCGCCATTGCCAATTCGAGCCGCCTTACCAATATGAACGTTCAGGTTGATGGTGGCGCGCATACCGATGAGTGTTTTTTCACCAACGGTCACACCGCCTGCCAGGGTTGCACCGGGTGAGAGATTAACGAAGGGTGCCAGTTCACAATTATGAGAAATGATCACCCCGGTATTAATGATGCACCCAAAATTAACTGTGACCTCCGTCCCAACATAAGCGAAGGGAAAGACCTGGATCGCATTCTCAAGTGAAGCGCTCTCCTCCAGGAAGGCTGTGGGATGGATTATGGTTGGGCAGAAGAAGCCAGCCTGATACAGCAGATCATGGACTGAAAGGCGCACCTGCAGATCGCTGATACCTCCGATACCGTTGACTGCCAGTCGGACGCCATCCTGAGCCAGCTCTGGCAGTTTCTCGCTGCCGCCCAAAATGGGAAGTCCAAATACTTGATCGCCTGGGGGATACCCGTCATCAAGGAATCCGAGGATCTCATAGTTCCCCAGCTTACGGATCAAGGCAGCCAGTGAGCGGCCGTGTCCTCCTGCGCCGTAGATCAGGATGCGTTTTTCTCCTGCTGGTATTGGCTGAGGTTGAGGGGGAATTTGACCTGACAGCCGCTTTTCGATCATTTGTTGGGTGATCAATGGGCCATGCGGAAGTGAAGATAGATCAAGGCCGCTGGCAAGAGCCAGTTCTCGGGCTGGGGTTGTGATGCGCAGGCCAACAGGGTCGTATTTCTCTTCAGGTTGTAGGGTGTCCTGTCCTCCCCAGGGCGGTAGTGCAGGATCCTGTGCATCTGGGGTTTCTCCAATATACGCCAGGACTTCCCCGGCAGGAAGGGTTTCTCCCTCCATATAGCGCAAGCCGACCAGGTACCCAGCTTTATCAGCCAGGATATCCCCGGTGGATTTGGTCGTCTCAATCACTGCCAGGACCTGCCCTTGCTTGACCGGTGCCCCTTCTTTGCACTCCAGGGAGACCAGCAGTGCATCCGGTTCATTGGTGTTGAGAAGTGGAATTTTAATTGGGGTCAATTTGTCCATTGTGGTTAGGCCATTTCTCTGACGCGGACGATGATATCCTCAATACCCGGCAGGCAATCTGCTTCTTGATCCGGGGCAGCAGGTACGACAGTTCCTGTTGCTGCCAGGCGTCTGGCGACTTTCAGGCTGGGACCAAGAACCTCGGTGGTCCTGGCCAGTACCTCTGCACCCCATCCTAAGGTTAAGGTCCCCTCTTCAATCGTTAATAAGCATGTGGTCTGGTTGACCGAATCAAATAAAGGTGCAAGTTCAAAAGGCGAAAGCTGAGTGGGTACCAGTACCTCACAAAATATCTCGTCTTCATAAGCCAGGCGAAGGGCGGCTTTTAGGGCCAGGTGTGCCATGTAACCGTAAGCTGCCAGGGTTATTTGTGCCTTAGGAGCGGATCGCAAAGCCAACTTATAAAATGGAAAAGCGGGAGCGCCTGCAGTTTCAATTTGTGAAACCTCGTATTCCTGAAGATCATTTGTTGACATTAATTTCAACAGGTATTGGAGCTTGTTCTCTACAAAGAAAACAGGGAAATCCAGTGCGGTAATTGCATCATAGAGCAGCTTGCCAGGCGTTCCGAGCGTTTCAAAACCTTTTATTTGGAAGGGGGCCAATATGATCAACCCTGGAATACCCAGGAAAAACTTTTCAAGGCTCTGGCTGTGAGTTGGGCCGTACCCGCGGCGGCCGCCCATGGGGGTTCGGATGACAACGGGTACCCTTACCCGGTCGTGATACATGGCTTGAAATTTAGACAGGTGGTTGATGACCTGGTCGGCGATCAATGTGGTGAAATCTCCAAACATGATCTCCACCACCGGACGCATCCCCCGTAATGCCATCCCACCAGCAATGCCTGTGATCCCCGCCTCGGAGATAGGAGTTGTCAGGACCCGTTTTGGAAACTGGCTGGAAAGGCCGCGAGTTACTTTGAAAGCACCACCGTAGGGATCAAGAACATCCTCACCCAGCAAGATCACTCTGGGATCGTCCCGCATTGCTTGATGCAGCCCCAGATTCAGCGAGTCAAGAACGGTGACGGGTGATTTGCTGCTCATGATCCTCCGCCTTCCATTTCTAAGGCTGTCTGAAAAGCTGATCCCAGGTGTTCTTTCACTTCTTGTTCCACTGCTTTCCGATCTTGCTCAGAAAGGCGTGCCCCGTGGATCGCGATTGGGTCCCGAGTTTGCCACAGCCTGGTCAGCATCTCTGATGTGCGGGTATCATCGCCCTTAGAATGGGTTCCCAGACGGGCGGTTTCGATGATCAAGGCTTGCGGTTTGCGTACAAAGCGCACTTTTTCAATCAGTCGGCTTGCTGTCGGCAGGATCTCAAGGATATCGCTGGTATCCAGGCGGGTTGTGGGAATACCGAAGGCTTCAAAACGCTTTTGCATGTCCCCGGCGATAGCCAGGTGTGATGGGGTGGTTTGTGCAATGTGGTTGTCCTCCAAAACGATCAGGATTGGAGCGTCCCAAAGGGCGATCATATTCAGGCATTCATAGACAATACCTTCACCGAGTGTCCCGTCCCCCATAAAATCAACCACAACAGTATCCTTACCAGAAAATTTCTCAGCTAGAGCCATCCCAGCTGCCATTGCCACTGTGCCGCCCTGCACCCCGCTGGAATAAAAATTTCGCCAATGGAGGTGCTGAGAACCACCTATCCCGCCGCAAACACCTGCTGGCTTACCCATTAATTCTGCAAAGAGTGCTGCGGGGTCACCGCCATACGCCAGGAAATGTCCATGGCAGCGGTGGTTGCTGACGACCACGTCATTCTCGTTAATGTGTGAGAGGACACCTACAGCATTGGCTTCCTGACCCAGGCTTGTATGGGTCGTCCCATGAAATACACCTGTTGGAAATTTTTCCAGCACCAGGGTTTCAAAATGTCGAATGGAATAAAGCTGCTTGTAAAGCTGTGTATTTTTATCCATAGCATGCCCCCTGGTCCACCACGAAACGCCATGGGATCGAGCACCACGGCTCAGGAACAGAGTTAAGCCCTATCCGTGCTTTTTGTGACACATAGCCATCCGGGATTCGTTCACCAGGTTCAATCCACAAGTTGTTTTCCTTTTCACAAATATCAACCGTGTTAAAATCGTCCGTGATTTTAAGCGCCTGGGTCAGCTTTGCTGGGCCATCTGTCCACCCTGATTTTAAGGCTTTAAAAGGTCGATTTTCAGCCATCAAAGTTGTGCCCTCATCCGGTCGGATGGCGCGAATCAACACCGCAGCTGGGGAATTGACCGGGCTTGTGACGACATTAAGCATCCAGTGCATGCCGTATGTAAAATAGACATATGCATGCCCCGGCGGCCCGTACATGACTGCTGTTCGGGGTGTTTTCCCAGCAGAAGCATGACAACCTAAATCTTCCTCACCCTGGTAAGCTTCGGTTTCCATGATCAGACCAGCTAATCGCTGGCCGGATTGAATACGAACAAGGCGCATGCCCAGAAGGTCGCGGGCAACATCCAGTGCTGGACGATCATAGAATTCACGGGTGATCAATGACATGGTGTAATTTTACTTGATTATCGGTTGTGTGATGGTTGAACCCTTGTTCGCAGCCTGGAGGGATTGCGCTTAAAGTTTTTCATTATTAATATCCCCCGTCTTGTTATTAAATGTTGGAATCAAGCACCGTTTTTAAACTGAGGGTCACGTTCAACCGTCAGCCGCAGCCCCATTTCAAGGGTAATGAGTGGGATGTAATCCAAAATTTCTTTTGCGAGTGTGATATCTGCCCGCATTCGTGATACACCACCCCCGATGCGGGGGTTATATACCTCTTCCGGGGAGCTGTCGGTAATTGAGACCACCATCCTAGCCAGGTCGCGGACGTTAGTTTCCGTACCGCTGCCGACATTGATGATCGGTTCAGTAATACTCTGAAGAGAACCAGCGGAAACCAATGCGTTGACAACATCGTCGACATAGACATAATCGCGGGTCTGGTTGCCGTCGCCGTGGAACACAAGGGTGCCGTTTTGCATGGATTGGCGGATGAAATTTGGGATGATAGGTGGGTGTGCAGCAGGGATGCGCTGGCCAGGGCCATAGGCGTTGAAGATTCGTAAGCAGACTGTTTCAATCCCAGAAAGCGCACCGATGGTACGGACATACCATTCAGAGGAGAGTTTGGAAACAGCGTAAGGTGAGAGGGGATGAGGGGACATTTTTTCTGAGAGAACAGGGGCTTCCTGGTCACCGTAGATCGCCCCGGATGATGCCAGGACGACTCTTGGTGTACCGGCGTCCCGGACGGCTTCCATCAGCGTCGCCGTTCCACCGACATTGACAGTATTGTAGTCGCGAGGGAAGAGGACCGACTCAGGGACAGATACGCGCGCGGCCAGGTGATAAACACAATCAATATCCTGTAAGAGGGTCCACAATTTGGGCCGATCATTGATATCCCCCCTTGTGAAATGAATTTCGGGATCGAGCGATTGTGGATCTCCAGTAGAAAGGTCGTCAAGCACGCGTACGTGGTGACCCTGGCGGAATAATCGGTTGCTTAAAGCGGCGCCTAGAAAGCCGGCCCCGCCTGTGATCAGAAAATTCATAGTTCTTATCTTATCCTAACAACATCAAATATGATAACACTATATGAGGTAAGTTGGAAGAGGACTCAATAAATTGTCTTTGCAGGGAGGTATGGGGCTAACTGTGCTGGCGTATCTGTGGTTAAAAAATCTATCCCATGATCCACCAGGGATTGTGCCAATTTAATTTGTTCTGGCTGCGACACATCAATGGTCCATCCATCGACACTGGAGCCTTGTTGATGGAGAAATTTAATCCAATCGAAACCGGCTTCCAGTGATTGCTGCAATAAAATAGCCCGTATAAACCAGGCGCATCCCTTTGGCACCTGCACCAGGAGCGCACCTGCACGAGCGGCAAGATAATCACCCAGCGGTCCCCATTGATAGGCTGAAAGGGGGTGGTCATCCAGTAAGCCATATGCACCCACACGGAAGGGTGGGATGCCTTCAGGACGCGGGTCCTCATCGGCGATGTCGATGTACAGCAGGGGGTCAAAACCGAGGGAGAGGTCAGGTGCAAAGTTGGCAAGTGAACGCAGAGCCCAATCCGCCACAGAAGTCACCAGGATACGATCCTTGACAGGAGTAAGAATTGCCAGGAGGTCAGACAGTACTGCGCGGGTCAGTGGTGCAAAGGGCTTGAGGTCCAGCTGCAAACGTTGTGTTTTTGGATAGGCTCTGAACAGGTCAATCGCGTCTTCCAGGAAGCCCACTTTTTCCTGGGAGACTTTGTCATTAACCTTATAATACATGTTTTCAACCTGATCCCGCTTCATTGTAGTTGCTTTGCCATAACCGTTTGTTTCACCTTCAAGGTTTTGCTCATGCAGCAATGCAAAGCTCCCGTCCCTCAGGGGGATCACATCGATCTCAATAACAGCCGAGCCTTTTTGTAAGCATCCCTCCAGGGCGGAAAGTGAGCCAGGAGGAATATCGTGGGCACAATGCGCCGCATGATGGATCAGGGTGACAGGTTTCTTTCGTAAGTCAAAGGTTTCAGGGAGCATTATTTCTCCAGCGATTGGTGTGGGGTGTGTTGTTCTTATTTTAGCAGGTAACAGGTGAAAGATAAAGTAAGGCTCGAAGAATGCCAGGGTAATCATATGATCGAAAAAAAAATCGAAATGACCGCCACATTGGGAAAGATATGGCAGGATTATTTCAAAATATCTTTTATACAGTTGTTGAATTTACATAAGATATTTGTATCATCCCCCGCCATTTCTTCGTCAAAATTATTCTCGCTTAACCATAAGACCACCGGGATTTTTAAGCGATTATGATCTACTAGATCAAATAAGAAATCCCGGGGGTCTAAATGTTAATTTTTTTACTCACTGGTGAAGACACAAGCTCCATCAAACACCGATCACCATTGGTCTCCTGACCAAGGGTGGCAGAATGACCGCAGGTCTCCGCCTTATCGCCGGCGAGAGTACCGGCTCCATCAATTATGTGGTGAGGCTGTCAGCGACAGTCAAATCAATATGATACTGGGTATAATTAATTATTAAAGGAAACCATCCAGGGCATTTCTGTCCATGATGGATGGAGACCTAAAATTATTAGAATCAAGGAGTACAAATGATCGTTACGACAAAAAAATTATTTGAAGCCGCTTATGGGAAATATGCCATAGGTGCGTATAACATCAATAACATGGAACAGACAGTTGGCCTTTTCCGCGGCAATTTACAGTCCAAAGCCCCATTTATTATCCAGCTCAGTAAGGGCGCTCGTTCCTATACGGACAAGCTCTTACTCGAAGGGCTCATCCGCAGTGCGGACAAGGTTTTCCCTGAGGCCATCTTCGCCGTACACCTCGATCATGGTGATGAAGAAGCCTGTATGGATTGTATCGCTTCAGGGTTCTACAGCTCTGTGATGATTGATGCCAGCCACGAGGACTTTGAGACCAATATTGCCATCACCAAACGTGTGGTGGATGCCGCCCATGCCAAAGGTATCGTGGTGGAATCTGAGTTGGGTCAATTGGGAGGCGTGGAAGAGCATGTGAAAGTTGATGAGGCGAATGCGAAGCTGACTGATCCTGACCAGGCCAGGGAATTTGTGGAGCGCTCAGGGTGTGATTCACTGGCAGTCGCCATCGGAACCAGCCATGGGGCTTTTAAATTCAGCGGTACTCAATCGCTGCATTTTGACGTTCTGAGTGAAATCCAAAGCAAATTGCCCGGTTTCCCACTGGTCATGCATGGTTCCAGCTCTGTTCCCCAGGAAGAAGTCAAGCGCATTAATGCTGCTGGCGGGAAGATCTTAGGCGCCAAGGGCGTGGACGCAGGTCAATTCCGAAAAGCAGCCACACTAGGCGTCACCAAGATTAACATCGACACGGACGGCCGCCTGGTATGGACACGTGTTCACCGGGAATATTTCCGCGATCATCCAGAAGGTTTCGACCTGCGCAAACCCGGCAAGATTTTCATGCAAGCCTATGCTGATTTCATTGCAGAGAAAAACGAATATCTCGGCAGCGCAGGGCAATTAGATAAAGTTCGTGAGATTATTGGCAAGTAGGAGGTCTTATGAAACCCATTGAGATCCGTCCAGGTGTATTCTGGGTCGGCATAAATGACCGCGTCACCGAGCTTTTCGAAGGTTTGTGGCCGATCAAACAGGAAGGTATTTCCTATAATTCGTATTTGATCAAGGATGAGAAATCAGCGCTCATTGACCTTTCAAAGGAGCTGCTGAGCGAGGATTATCTGGCTCAGATCTCCGAGATCTTTGACCTTTCCGAACTGGATTACATCATTATCAATCATATGGAGCCTGACCACAGCGGCGCGCTGCAGCGGCTGCGTGTGCTTGCGCCAGATGCCCTCATCCTGGGCATGCCCAAGACGGTGAAGATGCTGGACGATTTTTATGGGTTGACTGAGAATATTGAAAGGCTGTCCAACGGCCAGGAACTTTCACTGGGGAAAAACACGCTGCGCTTTGTCTACACGCCCTTTGTCCATTGGCCTGAAACCATGATGACCTACCTGGTGGAAGAGAAGGTTTTGTTCCCCTGTGATGGTTTTGGCGGTTACGGCACCCTGGATGGGGCTATTTTTGATGATACATGTGACGACCTGGCTTATTACGAGGCCGAATCACTGCGCTACTTCTCGAATATCGTGGCTGCCTTCAGCAAAGCAGTGCTGGGTGCGCTTGGAAAATTCAAGGATACACCCATAGAAATGATTGCCCCCTCCCATGGTCTGATCTGGCGAAAGGATCCTGGCAGGATCGTTGAGCTTTATCAAACCTGGTCGGAATATTACAATACACCTGGCGAGGTGGGGATTACCGCGCTCTTGGGAACGATGTATCGCAATACCGAACGTGCCCTCAGCGCTGCGCTGGATGGCATCGCGTCGGAAGGTGTCCCTGTCAAAGTGTATGACGTCCGAAAAACTCATATCAGCTATATCCTGCCTGACCTGTGGACTCAGCGGGGTGTACTGGTGGCAGCGCCAACCTATGAGGGCGGTTTATTCCCCGGTATGATGGATGCGCTCATGATGGCAAATCGGAAGCGGATCACCCAGAAAAAAGTGGTTTACCTCGGCAGTTATGCCTGGAGCGGGGGCGCACAGCGGGAATTCGAATCCATGGCTGAGAAAATGGATTGGGAAGTTCTGAACAGCCTCGGTTTCCTTGGAGGACCAACTTCTATGGACCTGGAACGCGCTCGAGAAATGGGCGTTCAGCTGGCTCGAGCGGTCAAAGCCAACTAAGAAATTGGCGTTAAATGACAACAGCTCTGATTTCTTCGGAGCTGTTTTTCTTTTTAACACCTTGGATTGAGTAAGGTTGATGATACGCAGACCCCCGGGATTTTTTATTAACTTAATCCATAAAAAATTCTTCAAAATCCCGGGGGTCTTAATATTAAACAGGAATAGACTATAATAAATTCTCAATTACCTGATACCTGATTGCCTGATACGTATTTATCTTTATCCCTTTCTTCATCTGGAGAATATCATGAGCGAGAAACCTTCCAATTTTATTACAGACATCATAGACAACCATCTTGAAAGCGGTCGCTTTGACCATGTGCATACGCGCTTCCCGCCTGAACCCAATGGCTATCTGCATATCGGCCACGCTAAATCGATCTGCCTGAACTTTGGCACCGCCCAGGCTTACGGTGGAAAGACCAACCTGCGTTTTGACGATACCAACCCCACCAAGGAAGAGGTGGAATATGTCGAATCGATCCAGCGTGATATCCAGTGGCTGGGCTTTGATTGGGAGGATCGTTTGTACTTTGCCTCCGATTATTTTAAGGCGTTCTATGAGGCAGCCCTCCAATTGATCAAGAAAGGCAAAGCCTACGTGTGCGACCTTTCAGCTGAGGAACTACGGGAATACCGCGGCACCCTGACGGCACCCGGGGTGAACAGCCCATACCGCGAACGCACAGTCGAGGAGAACCTGGACCTGTTTGAACGGATGAAGGGGGGCGAATTCCCGGATGGCTCCCGTACATTGCGCGCGAAAATTAACATGAGCTCACCCAACTTCAATATGCGCGACCCGGTCCTTTTCCGAATCTTGCATGCGGAACACCACCGCACGGGTGATACCTGGTGCATTTATCCCATGTATGATTACGCCCACTGCATCTCCGATTCATTGGAACACATCACCCATTCGATCTGCACATTGGAGTTTGAAGATCACCGCCCCCTATACGATTGGATCCTGGACCAGTTGGAGGTCTTTCATCCCCAGCAGATCGAATTTGCCCGATTTAACCTGACCTACACGGTCATGAGCAAGCGCAAATTACTGCAGCTGGTCAACGAAGGCTTTGTCAGCGGTTGGGATGATCCGCGTATGCCGACCCTTTCCGGGATGCGGCGCCGGGGCTATACCCCTGAAGCGATCCGCAGTCTGATGGACATGGTTGGGGTCTCGAAAGCCAACAGCATGGTGGATATGGAGCTTTTAGAGCACGTCCTGCGGGACGACCTGAACAACCGGGCACGCCGGGTCATGGCTGTTCTTAAACCTCTAAAAATCATTATTGATAACTACCCTGAGGATAAAGAAGAAACCTTCGAGGTGCCTTACTTCCCCTGGGATCGTGAGAACAGTCCCACCCGGGCGGTTCCCTTCAGCCGTGAAATTTACGTCGAACGCTCAGATTTCATGGAAGACCCGCCCAAAAAGTTCTACCGCCTGGCACCCGGGCGCGAGGTGCGTTTGATGAATGCGTATTACATCACCTGCACGGATGTGGTCAAAGATGAAAAGGGCGAGGTGGTTGAGCTGCACGCCACCTATGACCCGGAATCACGCGGGGGGATGTCACCGGATGGGCGCAAGGTGCGTGGGAC
>CAYTXE010000032.1:0-22977 GCA_964441045.1 uncultured Candidatus Brevefilum sp. | reverse complement strand
TAAAACCGCTGTGTACCGACCAGGCGGTAAGCCATGTTCTCTCGCCGAAACGCCTCCTCCAGTAACCTGGATTGCGCATTTGTACGATACATAATGGCAAAATCTGACTCCTTTGCCTTTCCGAGCATAAGCTGTCTCATGATCGTATCCACAACATAACTTGCCTCTTCGCAATCATCCCCTGCTTCATATACGACAATCTCATCCCCTTTCCCACGATCAGTGAAGAGCGCTTTTTCTGTACGGTTAGGATTTTCATTGATCACAGCAACCGCTGCATCCAGGATGGCTTGCGTGGAACGATAATTCTGCTCCAGCAAGATCTTATTCATGTTTGGAAAATCCTTTTCAAATCGCTGTACATTGCGATAATCCGCACCTCGCCAGCGATAGATCGACTGATCTTCATCACCTACAACAAAGAGATTCTCATGAATGGAAGCGAGATGATATAGCAGAATATATTGCGCCTGGTTTGTATCTTGAAATTCATCTACCAGGATGTGCTGAAACCGTTTGGCGTACTTCTTTCGTACTTCAGGATACCTCTCGAGCAGCTTAGCCGTGTATAAGAGCATATCATCAAAGTCCAGGGCATTGCTGGCTACAAGGTAATCCTGGTAGCCCTGGTAGATTAATTTGATCATCTCATCACGATGACTCAACAAAAGGTAATCCTCAGGTCCCATTAGGTCATTTTTCGCCTTGCTGATCCGGGAGTGGACTTGATGCGGATTGTAATCCTTTATATTCAATCCCTTTTCCCGAATGACCCGTTTAATTAAGGAAAGTTGATCATCTGAGTCATAAATCACATAATTATGATCAATGGGCAAGAAAGAAGCCTCACGCCTCAGGATGCGTCCACAAATTGCATGAAAAGTACCCAGCCAGACGCCTTCTGCCTTGTCTTCCAACAAACCCGCGACACGTTTTACCATTTCCCGGGCAGCTTTATTGGTAAATGTGACCGCAAGGATTTGGTGAGGAGAGACACCCTGTGCTGCAATCAAATATGCAATACGATAGGCCAGTACCCTGGTCTTTCCTGAACCTGGACCGGCTAACACAAGAATTGGCCCGGGCTGGGCAGCTACAGCCTTCTGCTGCTGCGAATTAAGTTCACTCAGGAGATCTGCCATAATGAGATCGATTTTACCGTTGCCTTATCTGAGGGTCAACGAAATAAGGTTGATCATTCATTGCGGTCAGATATTAAAACGGACTGTGACGTAGTCCCCATCCTTCACAATGTAATTCTTCCCCTCCAGCCGCAGCTTTCCTTGATGACGTGCTTCTGACAGACTTCCCAAAGCGACCAGATCAGTGCAGGAGATCACCTCCGCTCGGATGAATCCCCGCTCTAAATCTGAGTGGACCCTACCGGCAGCCTCCAATGCTGTTGCCCCCTTTGAGAGCGTCCAAGCATGCACATCTATTTCCCCACCTGTGAAGAATGACAACTGGTTCAGCAGATCGTACGATAGCCTGATAAAACGATCTAAACTGGGTTCTTCAATGCCATATTCCGCAAGGAAAACTTTTGCGTCTTCTGGAGGTAATTGGGCAATTTCCATCTCGAGTTTCGCAGGCATGCAAATGACTTTTGTTTTCGCATAGGATGTTTCAATCGCAAATGGTATTTGATCTTCAGATTGGTTGATCACAATTAATTGCGGTTTCCGGCTCAGGAACCCATAACTGGAAAGCAGCTTTTCTTCCTCATCGGAAAAGGATTCATTACGCAAAGGTATTTCTTCGGATAGTATCCCCTGTAATTTTTCAAATAAAGCACTTTCGCGTTCAACCAAACCGATGTCTCGTCCAAGGCCTCCCCGTTTGCGCTCCTCTGATAAGCGATGTAATTTTCGTTCGATGATGATCATGTCATTCAGGATCAACTCTGTTTCCATGTCAGCCAGGTCACGTATAGGATCCACGCTGCCTGCGAAATGCGGCACCCGGGGATTCACGAAATGGCGCACAACATGAATGAATCCGTCCATTTGCGATAATATATTCAATAATGCACCAGAAATTCCCTTTTCCGATGCCTTCCCGTCAAGACCTGCAATATCAGTATAGGTTACTTTTGCATGGACTATTTTCTTGGGGTTGAAAATAGTCGCCAGCTGAATAAGACGCTTGTCAGGAACATCAATAACCCCTTTATGCACTTCAAGCCGGCCACCGCTGATCCCAGTTGGAACACTCCCATGCGTCAGCGCGTTGAACAAGGTCGTCTTTCCGGATTGAGGTAATCCGATAATTCCTAATTCCATAACTCTCCATCCATATCAGCCAAATTGAGATACACTCCAGGCTGCATCATGTCAGTTTACCATACACCAGAATGATCTTCATGGAACCAGTAAGGTTTGAATCAAACATCAACTTAATCCTGTTGCGCAGTGTGTGCTTGACCTAACTAACATCAAAGGTTAAAATACTACCACTTCAATGCCGAAGTGGCGGAACTGGCAGACGCGCACGACTCAAACTCGTGTGCCTTCGGGCATGTGGGTTCGATTCCCACCTTCGGCACTAAACAATGCTCAAGAAGTTCTTGAGCATTGTTTGTCTTTATATCCATTTAGTGCAAGGGGCGACTTTGAAAAAAATCTTTTCAAAAGATGTTTCAACTCTAATTTGTTATTTTACCTACATTTTAGGTCTTGTTTCATGTGAAATTACTTATATGAACAACATTCGAGTCACGCATTGTTCGACTACACATGAGTTAGCTATAAGTTAGCTAATTCTTCAATTTTATAGCCAAGAGCTTTGTATCCCCGAGTTCTTTTTTGATACATCCTCTCTAACATCGCGATATTTTCATCAAAATAATCATAGATGATGACTTCATCCTTTCGTGCATGTTCACGGTGCAAACGACCAACATATTGAGTAAGTGTGCCGCGCCATGAAATAGGAAGAGTTAGGAACAATGTGTCTAATTGATGATCGTCAAAACCTTCCCCAATAAACTTGCCTGTGGCAAGAATTATTCGGGGATCTTCATCAGAGATATTGGCTAATAAGGCTTTACCATGCTCTCGTTGCCGCTTTCCCATCCCCCCTTTCATAACAATGGTATTTTGTATCTTCGGATGTAGTAATTCAAACAAACGATTTAGATGTTCCCGCCGTTCAGTTAGCACTAGGGGAAATCGTTTTTCCTCAACAGCTTTTAGAATATCTGAAACAATTAGGGCATTTCGGTAATTATCTGTCATAAGGGCTTGGTAAATTTCGTGAATCTTGTGTTGTTGTTCCTTTGCAATATCATCGCCTAATTTAAAGTTGGTCTTCCTGATCAAAACACGATGTTTGAATGTTCGCTTTGCGGCTTGAGTACGAGGATCGACATGATATCTGACTGGCCCACATTGCATGAATATTATAGGATGTTTCCCATCCTTGCGTGCAATAGTTGCAGAGAGACCTGTCACATATTTTGCTTTGCTCCGCCGTACAACCAATTCGAAACTCCGGGCTGATACATGATGACATTCATCAACAATAACATGCCCGTATTCTCCAACGATATCATCAACTTCACCTTTCTTGTAAAGACTCTGAATCATGGCTATATCAATGCCTGTGGGTTTTCGTTTCCCTCCACCGATTTGCCCCACTTCTTTGGACGAAAGCCCTAGAAAACTAATAAGGTGAGCTTTCCATTGATCCATCAATTGGTGGCGATGGACTAAAATGAGTGTTGGCACATTCCGCTGCGCTAACAAGTAAATTGCTATGACCGTCTTTCCGAAGGCTGTTGCAGCAGCAAGAACTCCTGTGTCATTTTTTAGAAGCGCCTCTGCAGCAGCTTGCTGCTCCGCATGAAGCTGCCCCTGAAATTTAAGGTTTATTGGGTTTCCAGTAAATCGTTGATCCGTGATCTCAATCTTTATGCTGTTCGATTCTAATAGTTCAATTACATCATCAAGGCAACCGCGTGGAATTCCGATATGTGTTGGGAAGTCTTCCACACAGACAATAACTCGAGGAATGTTATATGTGGAGAACCGCATAGCTTGAGCGCGGTAAAATTCTGGGTTTTGGAAAGCAGCCAGTCGAATGAGGCGATTTCGTAAGGGAGGTGTGAGCACCTCTTTATCCAAATATATTTGATCGTTTAAAATCAACTCAAGTTTTTCTGGTAAAAGGCCGGTTATCTTGTTGCCTTTTTTCTTTCGCGACGGGCTTAGCTCCCAGGGAGAATGCTCCTCTGTAAACACATGAGCGATTTCTATCAAATCTTTGCCATCCAGTTCCCCTACGATTTCTTCGACTTCCGTCCCATACATGCGGCGAATCGATGATAAAAATGCCCACTGATCCTGAAATGGTTCAAAATGTTCATCAACAAAAACACTGTTCCCACTTTCCCGTGGCTTTTTTTGCAACGGCAAGGCGATTAGGTTGCCAAAACCGCCTTGAGGAAGAACATCCTGATTAGGGAAGAGACGGTCATAAGAAGTGAGACCTATCTCTGGGCGCCTTTCCATAGTTCTAGTCAGAAGAAACGTACCAAGACTTCGGGCTGTTTTCGCCTTTATTGGCTCTGCGAAGAATATCCATACATGCCCCCCATTTCCTGAACGTGACCGTTCAAGAGCAGCAGGAACATCATTCATTTGGCACGTTTCTATAAATGCAGTAACATCCTCTTGCCAAGCATCTTTATCAAAATCAATCGCAAGAAACCAGCAAGTGTTATCCAGCAATAACGGGTAAACTCCCGCTGTAAAATCTTTACTTGACGATGCAGAAGTATCTCTACCCATTAGATGGTTTCTCAAAACAGTTTCATTTACTGGCGAGAAGTCTTGATTGTCACATTCGCTGCATTTGATCTTTGGTTTATGGCAGACACCAGGCACCCATTCATTTCCACAAGCCGGTTGATAGCCAGCCTTTCCTGTCTTAGCACTCTCAAATCTTAGCGGGTAAACATCTTCTCTCCCTCTGAAAAGCGACTTAAACAATGCTAACTTCTCCTGCTCTGAAGATTGAATGGTTACCACGATGGATTGAAATTCTAATGAGAATTGTTGGCCTGGTTTCGCCAGCATTCTCTTATTGCGCCTCAATGATTGCAATCGGGTAATAATCGCAGCGCGTTCAGCATCTAAACGCGCTAACTCTTTCTCTGCGTCAGAAATTAGCCGCTCAATCTCTTCCCGGTTCGGCATCTATTCCTCTTACACCCACCCCTCACGCCGCCAGCAGGCAATCGTTTGCCATTCATGGTATTGGTATTCACTCATTGAATATTCCTCTATTTTGACTACTTACTTTCGGCTTCAATCCGTATCTGAATTTGTGCAACCAGGTCATCAAAAAGATGATCTCGCACCCAGTCTTTTTGAGGACGCTCTAATACCTCCCCAAGACCTGCCACAATATGCCTTTTATCCACATGATTCTTTAGGTATTCCAAAAGGTACGCCAAATATTCAGGTAAGTTTTTACCAGTTCGTTCCACGACAACCTCTTCCCTGATCGGAGCCATTTGTTTGAGCAGCCACCAGGTATCATATAAATCTCGGTTGACCATTTGCAGTCGGTCGGTAACCGCACATAATTTATGCGCAAACATGGTTGCCAGGTCAAGCGTCCGAACAGTGATTCCGAGGAAATCTTTTAGTGCGTATTGATCTGGAAAAGTCCTTTTACTTACCTCAACCTTGATGTTTTGCAGTCCCTTTTCATAATTGCCCGACCAAAACCAGGTAAATCGTTTGTTTGTATATTCCCGCACAGTTACATATTTAGAAAAGATTTGTCGCAGAATATCAGGGGCGAAATCTGATTCTTTAACACCGGAGAGTAAACTGAAATCCAAGTCCGTTGAAAACAGCGGGAGATCATAGAAAAAATAAAGACAAGTTCCGCCCTTAAAGGCAAGCTGGGCCTGTAAAATAGGGTTTTGGTAAATCTCTCTGAGAATATTTTTTAACAGGATTTCATGTTTTGCCTGGTCAAGCATATCTAGCCCTCTTCCATAATAGCAGCAATAATTTGCTTGATTCGATTTTGAAGAGCTGTATTCCCATAAAGTTTTGAAAGCTGTTCCAATCTTTCAGGATTTGCATTGCCCAAATACTCAAATACAAAACCAGGAACCAAATAAGAAGTATCACAGATCGCACGTTCAAGGCTGGCGATCCAATACCCTTCAACTTTTTCCACACCTCGTTGATTAAGCAAGGCAGCATTTTTAAGTTGATGATATACAAAAACCTGCTCACCAACTTCAAGACGTTTGCTCGTCTGTGCCATAAGGTGAATTTCACTTGAATATTGGAAAAACGCCCCGTGATAGGCTAAGGCAGAAGTATAAGAAATATAAGCCGGAGGGAACAACTTCACCGCTGCTTCAAAAGGGGAATACTCTTCTGAAAGAACATACACGCCTCGTTGAATTTTGTGCAAACGATTGGTGCGCACATAATACTTTATAGATTCCCAAAGCTTAGACCTGTTTGGCATTTGCCACAAAACAGCCAAATCATCCACAGTAAACACAGTTTGGGGCACTGAAAGAAGGATTTCCGCTTTTGTCTTCATTTATGGTTATAAATTTACCATAAATAAGGACGCTTTGCAATAATATTGCTCTGTTAGCTTGAACCCTTACAGGAAATCACTTTGGCCCAAAGCGGTGATCTTTTGAGCTTTCGGCGTTTACCAGATACGCTTCAAAGGAGTCCATCTGGATCAACCAGACCTGGACCAGCTTTAGACCAGCCAGCTTGCCTGACCGCAGCAGGCGGCGCATGTATTGCTGGCTGTAGACGCTGCATTCAGTAGCATCTTTCATGGATATTAAATTGTTCAGTACAACAGGGGTAATTTGAGAAGATATGCAGACCTCGCTAGACTTGGATCAGTTCCTCTACTTTGCTTCTATTTTCAAATCTCAGCACCTTCAGAAACTGCTCTACATCGGCCTGAGACCGTTCGATAAGTGTCGCTTTAGGGGTACACGAACCGCCCGAGATTGATCTTGAGCGATTTTTGACTTTGTTAAATTTCAATCCGTGGCACAAAATGGATGATTTAATTGAATTACCTCTGATTTAATTTCCTAATTGGATAAGCTCACAAGTTGCATTAGAGATATAAGGATATTTTTCAACAAAACAAATTGATTCATTCTTTATTTTTGTATGTATGATAATTTCCCATCCTATTTCTCATAAAAAGTGTCTCGTCTTAAGTATGCTAAAATATAAAAATCTACCCTCGTTCAAATTTAATAACAGGAACTGCCATGCTTCCATCAATCAAAATTGGTGACTCCAGATATCAACCCTCTCAGCACAAGGTGGCCGGTACATTTGTCGATTTGCTTGGGGAGCGATTCTACTGCATAGAGAACTATGACCAGATGCCCCCCTTTTTCATGAGTGTTGTGAGCAGCTCAGATCATTGGATGTTCATCTCAAGCACCGGTGGGCTGACCGCTGGACGGAAAAGTGCCGAATCGGCCATCTTCCCCTATGAAACCGATGATAAGGTCAGTGAAAGCAACCGGAACACTGGACCGCTTTCGCTCCTCCGGATTGCGAGAGGTAATTCCACTTACCTCTGGGAACCGCTTTCCGATCGTTATTCAGGCCTGTACAAAATAGAACGGAAAATATATAAAAACATTATCGGAAATAAACTGATTTTCGAAGAAACCAATCTCGCCCTGGGATTGACCTATCGTCAGGTCTGGAGAACAAGCGACCGTTTTGGGTTCATTCTGACCATGTGGCTCCATAATAAATCCGATCATACTGCACATATCAAACTATTGTCGGGAATTCAGAACATTTTACCTTTTGGGGTAACGACAACTCTTCAATCCAACTTCAGTAACTTGCTTAATGCTTATAAACGAAGTGAGCTGGAAATAGAGAGCGGTCTTGGTATCTTCAGTTTAAGTTCGACCCTCACCGATCTGGCTGAACCAAGTGAATCTTTAAAGGCAACGACTGTCTGGTCGGTTGGACTTGATCGTCCAACCCATTTGTTATCTTCCCTTCAGCTGGATGAATTTCGGAAAGGCGCTGACCTGACCGCTGAAGTTGATATTCGCGGCTTCCGCGGAGCGTATCTTCTTAATAAATCTATAACCCTTAAAGGAAATGAAACGACAGATTGGTCATTCATTTTAGATGTTGAACAAGATCACGCCGATATCGCTGAACTTATCAACATACTGAAGCAACCAGTGAAAGAGATAAAACAGGAGCTCGAAACAGGTATCGCCACTGGAAGCGGGACTTTGAAGGCTATTGTCGCCTCCGCTGATGGGGTACAAGTATCGAATGATCAGCTGAGCAGTGCTCATCATTTCGCTAACGTTCTCTTTAACACCATGCGAGGGGGTATCTTTGCAGAAAACTACCTGGTTGACAAAGCGGATTTAATTGACTTCCTGCAAACACGAAACAGTTCAGTATTGGCTGAACAAAAGTGTTTCCTGAATGAGCTGCCAGATAAATTTTCCCTTGAAGATCTGTTAACCCATGCAGGTAAAAGCGGGGATCCCAATTTAGAGCGTCTGTGTTTTGGATATCTCCCTTTGACATTCAGCCGCCGTCATGGCGATCCCAGTCGTCCATGGAACACATTCTCGATCAACCTGAAAAAGACAGATGGCAGCCAACGTCTGGATTACCAAGGTAACTGGCGTGACATATTTCAGAACTGGGAAGCACTAGCCTGTTCATACCCAGAATTCGTGGAGAGCATGATCTCAATTTTCGTTACTGCCGGTACGCCGGATGGCTATAATCCGTATCGAGTTACACGTGAAGGCGTTGAGTGGGAAGTACCTGAACCAGATAACCCTTGGGCCAACATCGGTTATTGGTCGGATCATCAGATCATCTATCTTGTGAAACTGATGGAAATTTCCTCCCGCTACCATCCGGGGAAATTATGCCAGCTGCTTTCCAAACGTATATTTTGTTATGTTAATGTGCCGTATCGTTTGAAGAAGTATGCCTCTTTAGTGAACGACCCCTACAAGACCATTACCTTTGATTTTGATTCCCACCGCCAAATAGAAGAGGAGGTTGCTTCATTCGGTAGTGACAGAAAGCTGATACATAGCCCTCGTGGAGAGATTTTTCATGTAACCTTGAATGAAAAGCTGTTGGTCTTCCTTTTAGCCAAGTTGGTTAATTTCGTCCCTGAAGGCGGCATCTGGATGAATACCCAGCGGCCGGAATGGAACGATGCAAATAATGCTCTGGTTGGTAAAGGTTTATCTGTTGTTACACTATGCTACCTGCGTCGCTATGTTGTATTTTGGCAATCTTTGCTTGAGGGAATTGAGGATACAAACTTAGAAGTTAGCCGGGAAGTCAAAATCATTTTTGATACCATCCTATCTATATTATCTCAATTTTCATCAAAATTGAGCGCTTCATTCTCGAACAAAGAACGTCGGGCTGTTATGGATTTATTAGGTCAGGCCGGAAGCGACTACCGTTGGAAGATTTATCAGCAGGGGTTCTGTGGGGAGTTCGAGTCGATATCAGTTAGTAAACTGAAATCCTTCCTGAAGCTAACCCGCAAGTTTGTCGATCACTCTCTGCAGGCAAATCAAAGGGCGGATGGTTTATTCCATGCCTACAATATTCTTAGGTTGGGACGAAACACAGCAGAAATTGGTAACCTTTATGAAATGCTGGAAGGGCAAGTTGCAATCCTATCCTCTGGTTTTCTGACGCCACAGGAGGGGCTGACCTTGCTTAGTCATTTGCGAGAGAGTGCCCTGTACCGTGCCGACCAGCATAGCTATATCCTCTATCCTGACCGGGATCTCTCTTCTTTTATTATGAAGAACCGCCTTCCTCCAGCCCAAACCTGGGTGATTGATCTAATACAGGCATTAGTAAACAATCACGAGCAAAGTTTGATCATCCAGGATGAGAACGGGGATTTTCATTTCAATGGAATTTTCCGCAATGCTGATGATGTCCGTCAAGCGTTGGATTATCTCAGGCAGCAGGAATCCTACAAAGATCTGGTGTCAGCTGATGGGGAAAAGGTCCTCTCCCTATTTGAAGATGTTTTTCAGCATGAATCTTTTACCGGTCGCTCGGGGACTTTCTTCGCTTACGAGGGATTGGGAAGCATCTACTGGCATATGGTGTCAAAATTACTGTTGGCAGCCCAGGAAAATATCCTTTTGGCGATTGAACAAAAAGCAGATTCTGAAACTATTCAAGGCTTGGCCGAATGCTATTTTGATCTTCGAATGGGGTTAGGGTTCAATAAATCTCCTGATGAGTTTGGTGCTTTCCCAACTGATCCTTACTCCCACACGCCTAAGGGACAAGGTGCTAAACAGCCAGGCATGACAGGGCAGGTGAAAGAGGAGATATTAACTCGTCTGGTTGAGATGGCCGTATTCGTGAAGAATGGACAGGTTATCTTTGAACCTGTACTATTACGAAAGGAAGAGTTCTTGTCTCAACCAGCTGTTTTCGAGTATGTTGCTGTAAATGGCACTCCTCAGAGTATAAGTTTATCGACAGGGTCGCTGGCTTTCACCGTTTGTCAAACTCCGATAATTTACCATCTCGGTGATCGTTCGAAGGTGCAGGTTCATTTTTCAGATGGAAGGGTGGAAGAAATATCAGGCTCTCGGTTGGAAAATGAAATCAGTCAGCATATCTTCAAGCGTGATGGGGTAATCGCAAAAATCAGTGTGTTTCTGGAAAAAATATAATGCAGATATTGAGATCCTTCATATGCCAAAAAATAAGTGATGATCAGATTGATACATCAAATAAGGAAGACAGGCTTGACTTTAATTCAACAATTATTGACCGCCGTAATACCCAAAGACTGGGCAGAAGAAATGCACGCGGAGTCACTCACTTGGATGACGCGTTGTACTTGTGGGTTTGAACGCTCTCTCTGGGAAAGCGGGGACATTCGCTGGAAAGCCAGGGGGAGTCTCCCCAACAGTTGAATATCTGCCCACAGTGTAAGCGGCTAACATGGCACACAGTTTATCGAAAATCTGGTGAGTAGTGTAAGGTTGTGCCGGTATTAAGCTTCTACTCGGTCTTGTTAGGTTGTTATTTTCCACCAATGTTAAGACCTTTAGTCTTTTGATCTCTTTCATTGTCAGTCCTACCCTCTTTTTCATGTCCTGAAAATTTTATTCGCGAATTTATCATGATATTTTTTCACGAACAACAAGACAACATATGGCTTTTGAAAAATTGAAAAAATATTAAGGAACACGATCATTCCTTGACTTCAAACTAAGATTATTGAAAATGTAACACGAATAAACCAAATTTGCCTGGAAAATTGGTTCGGAACAGATCCCAGGTGGGCATCTCTACAATGCAAAGCTCACTCGTATTGAAGTGAGCTTTTTCGCAAATCATGATTGTGTGATAACCTTAAAGGGAGATATCGATCAACATGAATGATTATCAATCTGCAAAGAAATTCGAACCTTTAGAAATTCATTTATTGGGTCCTGTCGAAATTTCCTATCAGGGAAAACCGCTGAAGATCAGTCGGCGTCTTGAGCGTGCCCTTCTATATTACCTTGCGGGGGAACATCGACCCATCAGCCGTTCTGATCTGATTGACAAACTTTGGCCCAATGCAAACCAGGTTGACCCACGCAGAGCCTTAAGGACAGCACTATCACGACTGCGAAAACAGCTTCCAGACCCCAAGTTTATCAAAACTGAGCTGGATAAAGTTTGGTTAAATATTGATCGCTGTAATATTGATCTTCTGAGCTTTGTCCGTCTTAATCAACGATTAATGAGCCTGTTGGATACCTATCAGAAGAATCGAAGCCTTCCAAAACAAATTGCACAACATCTTCAGGAAGCTCTCTCCTTTTGGCATGGAGAAAGCTTCTTGCTTGGTGAGGACTTAAGCGCTTATCCAGAAATTGAATTTTGGCGTCAAACTCAAAACAAGATTCTGATTACTTATCGCAGGTCACTCATGAACAGGTTGGGGGAACATTACCAGGCTTCCGGTCATCCTGAAATGGCCTTGAACCTGTTTATGCATCTTGTTCAAGGGGATTTGCTGGATGTTAATCTTCATCTCGCCATTCTTAAAATCCTTACACAGCTCGGGCGACATCAGGAAGTGGTGGATTATTGTGATGAGCTAGAAGCAGCCTATGAACGGGAATATCATAATCCACTTCCCGAAGCTATCCTGTCAGATTACAAGTATTCACAAATACGGGTTAACCTCAACAAAAAGCAACCAGCCAGGGATTGGTCAATCCCGCTTACAATGCAGCTTGAGTTGGTAGGCAGGCAGGAAGAACTCACTCGACTGAAAAATGCCTATTTCCAGGGTGGTGTGGTCGTGATCAGGGGTGAACTGGGCTGTGGAAAAACTCGTCTTGTCCAGGAACTTTATCGCACCTTGACCCCCACCCCGTTGTTCCTTGTGGCACCGTCATATAAATTCGAAAACCCACTTCCTCTCTCTCCGATCATTCACTGTCTGCGCCATCAAGTCCCTGAAGATATTTGGGAGGAAATTGATTCTGTTTGGCTGGATCAAATGACCCTTTTGCTGCCAGAGTTGACTGAGAAGCAATACTCCCATCGCACGGGTCAATTCTCGTCAGCACCCTCCGGGCAGCAGAACCTTTTTGAGGCACTTCTGCATGTCTATTCTGCAGTCACTAAGAAATACGGCAGAATTTTATTCTTTCTGGATAACGCACAGTGGATTGATGATCAAACCATACAAGCTTTATCCTATCTGGTACACCATGGTTTTTTCGAGCATCACGGTATGTTGATCATTGCTGCTTCTTCAGAAGAACCTAATCCCAACCTGGAAAAAATGATCGACCGGTTCCATCGTTCGTTGCCTGTGCAAAACATACAATTAGGCCAACTCACGCAGGATGAAATTGCTGCCCTGGCACAACAAGTAATAGACAAGCCCATTCCCACATCAATGGTCGAGCGATTGTATATTGAATCAAACGGCAACCCCTTCTTCGCCCTTGAAATCATCAGAAATATACTCAATCTACCGCAGGATATCGAGAGTCATAAAACAACCGACCCAATCCCCCTACCTGAAAGTGTTCAAGCGATTATCCGCAGGCGTTTAGGGCTTCTTGATGTGGAAGCCCGTCAAATACTGCTGTTTGCAGCTGTTCTTGGCAGCGGCTTCTCAACCACACTGCTGCAATCCATTGCCCAAGTGGAAAAAACTCCAGATGCAGCATTCCTTGACCCCCTGATCAATGCTGGCTTCATCCTTCCATCACAAGAATTTCCAACTTTAGATATTTATCACTTTACCCATGAAAAGGTGCGCGAAGTGGTGCTCAATGAAGCGTCCCCACTGCACCTGCAGATAATTCACCGACGAGTTGCAAGATTTTTAACTGAAGAACCTCAAGCCAATTTGAAAGCAGGTATCATTGCCAACCATTTCCTGAAAGGCGAGCAGGTTGTGGAAGCATTTCATTGGTTCCTGATAGCTGCAAAAAATGCCTGGAATGTGGGTGCAAAAGAAGACGCTTTACAATCCTATCAGGGTGCAGAAAGCCTCTATTATAATGCCCCTGAGGGGACTTTCGATATTCATGACGCGTCTCAACTGTATCAACAATGGGGAGAATTCGCTTACCAATCCTCTCAGATCGATATACTGGAAGAAACAGGCACAAAATTACAGTATATAGGTGAAAAAGAACACATCCCGCAGTTAATTGGCATCTCCAAGATTGCACTGGCGAATGCATGCCTTTTACGGAGAAATGTAGACACGGGACTTAAGATCATTCAGGAAGCTATAAGTATCATTGAGCACACAGATGATCCCCTGACGCTTATCCAGGCAATACTGCGTGAAGGCTCATTGCATTGGTTAAAATTCAACTTTGATCAGGCAAAGCTGGCAGCGGAAAAAGCACTCAATATCATTGAGACAACCGGTGACAATTCACCTGATATAACCCCTTTATGGTTTTACGCCAGATATGTCATCAACATGTATTATTATGCTAAAGGTGAAGGAGAAAAAGCTCTGTCCTATGTCCAGGAAACCTATGATACTTTTTATCATCAACTCAACGCTTTCGATCGAACTCGTACACACTATTTGTTTTCTTATATGCATCTCTTAACGGCTAACTATGAAGAATGCAAAAGTCATTCATTGAAGGGATACAAAATTGCGGATTCTATGGGGCTCGATTACACGGCAGAAATTTGTCTCATTCATCTCAGTAAAGCGAATTTTTATCAAGGATATCTGGATGATGCCTATGCCTTCGCAACGAAAGCCCTCAAGATGGGCGATAAAAATAATCACAAACACATCATAGCATTTGCGAATTGTATACTTGGAGATATCTTCGGCTTCCTGAACAATTATGTTCTCGCTGCAAAACACTTTAAGGTTTCCCAACTGCGGTTAGGCTTTACCAGCACATCCCTGACCCAATTGGAAACCGATCTCCATTTAGCTCATTTATTTATCTGGAGTGAAGATATCCAGGAAGCAAAAGCCTTAATATCACCTGTCCTTGAAATCTCAAAACAGACCGATGTCAAACATCTCCTATCCCAGGCATTGATCTTATCGGGCCATTGTGACCTAATCGAAGGCAATTTAAACAAAGCAGGGGAACAATTCAGTCTGGCAGCAGAAATTACACAGAAATATGGTCTTAAATATGAAAGCCTGTGGTGCAAACTTTTACAGGCGCGGCTTGCCGCATCACAATATGAATTTGGTCTTTCACATGAGATCTTAAATAAGATTCTGGATGAAGGTCAACCTTTCAGTGTCGCATGGATCAAGTTGAATGCTATGGTAACATATGCTAAAATCCAGGAACTTACCGATCAGATCGTAATTCGTAATCTTCAGCCTGACCTTACGTCTTTCATAAATGAAATCGGATCACATACGCAATCCCCACCCCTCAGACAATCATTCACACAGGCAAAACGACAATGGCAGGAGGGTGTACACTCTCCCTGAAACGTGTCCACGTTTTGGTAACGGTCTGATGATATGCTATAAATCGTTGCAGTTAACATCGCACACGGGTATATGGCCGAGGGGTCCATATGCAAAAGAACCGACAATGCCAAAGGGAGATGATTTAGGCACTGCCGGTTCTTTTTTTAACCACTTATCCCTTTTTTATATGAGCAACAGTTACTCCCTCACCGCCCTCTGTTCTACCTCCCCTTTCGAATCGTGCTACATGCGGATTATTTGCTAATGCCTCCCGCACTGAATCACGCAAGCGGCCAGTCCCTTTTCCATGAATAATCCTTACAAATGGCAAACCAGCCAAATACGCCTTTTCAAGGTAACGATCAAGGGCGTCCAAACCCTCATCTACTCGTTGACCTCGTATATCCAATTCCACACCTGGCGATTCTTGAAAGGACGGGAGTTTGATCCCGCTCTTTTGAGGTTTGGTATTTTTATTCAACACATCCTCCTCAAGCTCCCCCTTACGGATCACATCAGAGAGCCTCGCGCGAATCCGCAGCATGCCAATCTGGGCTTCGATCTCATCCTCACTGATTGCAGTTACAACGCCATCTTGATCAATCGATCGCAAGTGCACTTTTTCGCCCAGGCGTAAAGGACCTTTCGGCTTTCGAACCGGTTTTTTGGTTGATTTACGAACAATAGGTTCAGCAACTTCTTCTTCCAGTGTTTCAACTTCCTCATCCACCTGATCTACAACTTCCAGGGGTTGGCGTGCACGAGCCAGCTTATGTCGCAGATTATTCAATTCTTCCCGCAGCTTGCTTAGCTCCCTCTCTGATTTCTGCCTCGTTTCCTCCAGCATAGCATACCGCTCATCCTCTATCCGGTTCAACCGCTCCGCCAGAGTGTTGCGTAATCCTTCAGCTTCTTGCTGCGCATCTTCAGCCGCTTGCAGGGCTTGTCGCGCAAGATCTCGTTGGCGGTGAATTTCATCCAACAGATCCTCAGAGTGCAGATCTGTGGGATTGATCTGAGCCCGGGCAGCAGCAATGATATTGTCTGGTAAACCCAATCTTTCAGCAATTGCCAATGCATTGGAACGTCCAGGCAGCCCAATCGTCAGGTGATAGGTAGGCCGCAATGTTTTAAGATTGAACTCAACACTGGCGTTTCTGACACCCGCAGTGGTATGTGCATAAGCCTTGAGCTCGGGATAATGTGTGGCAATCATGCAGGTGATGCTGCGATCCAATAAGTGGGTCATCACTGCCCTGGCAAGCGCCGACCCTTCCTGGGGATCTGTCCCTGCGCCCAACTCATCCAGCAGAACCAGTGAATGTGAATCCGCCTTTTTTAATATTTCCACAATATTCGTGACATGTCCGGAAAAGGTTGAAAGTGATTGTTCAATGGACTGTTCATCACCAATATCTGCAAATATTTCTTCAAATACTGTCAATACTGAACCGGATTGCACAGGGATCTGCAGCCCCGATTGCGCCATTAAAGCCAACAACCCAACAGATTTCAACGTTACCGTTTTCCCGCCAGTATTCGGTCCGGTGATAATCAGGGAATAGGTCTCCTCATCCAGGTCAACATCAATGGGCACAACCTCTTTGGGTTCCAGTAAAGGATGGCGAGCCTTAAATAAGCGGACAGAACTTCCTGGATGTTTGCTGGTCATTTCCCGGAAGGGTTCCAGAATAGGTTCAACGGCATCCAGATCCTCGGCATACCTGGCACACATGAAAGCCAAGCCCAGTTCAGCGATGGCATTCACCATCGCAGTCAGGTTTTCAGCATGCCGCGCTACCTCATGACTAATCTCAGCCAGGATACGGCGTATCTCATCACGCTGTTCTAATTCCAGCTCACGGTATCGGTTATTCCAATCCACAACCGCCAGGGGCTCAATGAACAGCGTCGCACCAGAAGCAGATTGATCATGTATCACAGCCTTGATGCGGCCTTTGAATTCCGCTCGCAGTGGCAAGACATGGCGGCCGCTGCGCTGTGTGATGATGGGTTCTTGAAGCATCCGTGCGGTACCTGGATCGGAGATGAAGCGCTGTAAGCGAGACATCATTCGCTCATAGGTGATCTTCATCTCCCTCCGAATTTCAGAGAGCTTTTGCGATGCCGAATCGAGCACCTCCCCCCGCTCAGAGATTGTCTTACTGATCCTGTCCACCAGGCCCAAACCAACCGGTAAATCGTCGACCAGGCTGGAGAGCTTCGGTGTCTCCTCAGCAACATTCTCCAGATTCCTGCGCATGGTCCGCGAAACAATGAGCGTATTTTTCACCGCTAATAGATCAGAAGGTTCCAAGACACCAACACGGCGCGCCAAACCAATCTGCGGCCGAATATCATGGGCTTTATGGAGCGATACATCCACTTCCAGGTTTAAGATGTAGCGTGCCTCTCGAGTCGCTGTTTGCCTGAGCCGTGCTTCCTCCAGGTCCGGTGTTGGGCGCAGTTGACGCGCCAGGTCTGCCGAAGCAATGTAGTCTGCATAATCAACCAGACGATCAATGATCTTATGGAATTCAAGGGTTTCTAATGATTTTTCATTCATACGCATGGTAGTTTATCATAAATTCCCAATGCTTGTAGCAAGTCAGACGTTTCATCGGGGGGTGAATAGTTCATTTATGGTATTTTGAAAAGGACGGATTTTACCCAGCTCTTTCCACAGAAAATAGAGAGTTCATCGTTTACTTAGATCAGAAAGAGAGGCCACAAGTTCTTTGCACTGCCTATGATAACCCTCAATCACGCGGTCATAAAGCGGGAAGTTTTGCCAGTGATCGATGCCGTCATGAGCCAGCAGCCAATCGTAAGTCCTTTTCGCACCAGTTTTCCAATCAATAGTGTATTCGAAACCGAGGTCGGCTTTTGCTGCGCTGTTGTCAAATATATTTGTGTACTGAAAATTCAAGTAAGTGATCATGGTATGTTCCGGCAGAATTTTCACCAGGATATCCGCCGGGATATGAATGATAGCAGGGGTTGGCGCACTGATGGCTTCTGCCAGGCGTTCATGGTATTGATTCCAGGTTTGCCATTCCTCACCTGTAACATGATATGCCTTGCCGAAGGCTATTTCATTGCCAACCGCATTCACAAACGCGCGTGCAACATCCTCAATATGACAGGAAACCCACAGGGCTTCACCATCGCCATGAACGATGACTGGTTTACCCTGACGCAGACGATCCAGAAAGAAGGTGCCCCATCCAAAGGTATGAATGATATTGCCCCCCTCGCCATAGGTTGATGCCGGCCGCAGGATCGTGACCGGGAAATGTCTATCTTCATGGGCCTCCAAGAAAAGGTCCTCACACTTCGCTTTATTGCGGCCATAATCCGAAAGGGCATACCGCTCTTGTGATTCCGTTATTGGAAAGGTCCCTGGCGGTTTGGTATAGACATCCACCGTACTGCAGAATATGAGCTGTCCTACCCGCCCTTTGAATGCCTGGATATCGGTCTGTGCCTCCTCAGGTGTAAAGCAGATCATATCCATCACGCAATCAAATGTTCCAGCTTCAGTCATTTGCTTTTGAAAGGTTTTCTGGTCCTTACGATCACCTTTAATATGTCTGTAGCCGTCAGGCAGCCTTGGGTTGGTTAGACCGCGATTATATAGGGTCAGGTCATGACCTGCTGCCAACAGCCGCCGGCTGATAGCCGTGCTGATCAGACCTGTTCCGCCAATGATCAGGATTTTCATAATGTGTCTCCTTTTTTTAGTGCTGCAATGACGATATTTAACGGGATCAAATCGAAATTTATGCAACCATCATTTTACTATAAGTAAAAAGTGGCATGAATGATTTATATTAATAGATTGAGCACTTCTCAGTTCTCTTCTTGGCCTTCACTATCCCTTTTTTCCCTCAAAGATGTACTGGAATCTCTGCTGAAACCTGTATTTCTTTTAAGCTCACATTGCAGCAATAAGCATGCACTTCCACACCCACCTGGTGGACTTCACGCAGTTTGTCCGCAAAATCGGGATCGATCACCTCATAGGGTGAAAAGCTTTCCACATCCTCCCGCTGGGCAATGAAAACGACACTCGCCCTGTCACCTTGCCCAAGCAGTGTGGCCAGTTCATCCAAATGCCTGCGGCCGCGTGCGGTTGGTGCATCCGGGAACATCCCGACCCCTTCCTCGACATAGGTCACAGACTTGATCTCAATCCAACAGGTCCGGTCACCCTTGGACAGGCGCAAATCCAACCGGCTTCGTCCAAAGGAGACCTCCCGCTCAACCCGGTCATATTGAAATGCAGATATCCTGCGGTCAGCCAAAGCCTCTGAAAATAACCGGTTAGCCAGGGAGGCGTTGACAGAACATAATCCCCCGCTTTCCAACTCAGTCAACACAAGATTGAAAGGCGTTTTACGCTGTGGGTTTACAGCCGGTGAAAGCCAGACCCGGCAGCCTGGTCGCAATACACCCGTGAGGCGTCCTGTTGTGGGAACATAAGCATAGGCTGCCCCACCTTGCTTCAAATGCACGGCAGCAGTAAATCGGTTGGTACGATATACGAATTCAGCTGGGATAAGCTCAGGAAATTTCATGGCTTAAGTTTATGCTAGAGACGATGCAAAAGACACAGAAGGGCGATTCGCCTGCTAAGATAATCTACAACCTTCGCAGATAACATTCAATCGTTTATTCCTTCTGCCACAAATCAAAAACATGATGCTTGCGCCACCCTGTTGATGCAAGGTTCAGAGGACGAGTCTCCCATCCCAGCTTTACCCGGGCAAGCACCGTATCCCAGGACGAGATCCTTCCGATGACATCCAGGCTTTCTACGCTGCAGGCGCCAACGGCCGCGGCCATGACCAGTGCTGTCTCAGGGTCCTCACCACGGAGGAGGCTTGAAAGGAAACCGGCTATAGCGGCATCTCCGGCACCCGTGGTACCGCGAACAGGCACTGAAAATGACGGTGCCCATAATTGGCGGTCATACCAATCATTGGAAATATCCACCAATGCGCGGCCACCAATTTCCCAGACCTTTACGTCAGCAGTTCGCAGGTAGACCCCCCGATGTCCGAGCTTGATCATTACAGCTTTAACCCCATAGCCCAGCACCTGATCACTGAGATCTTGAAGCAGATCTGGTGTTACACCATCAAGGAAGTGGCCCTCCAGATCCTGATTGAGGTTATCATAAATATCACGGCGCAGCATATAGGTCAATTCTTCAACACTGGGGACAAAAAGATCTACCAGGGGCAGGCTGCGATCAAGGACCTCAGACCAATCCACCTTCCCGGCTGGGCTGGTGGGATCGGGCAGCGAGAAATCAAGAGAGGTGGTCAATCCTGCCCGGCGAGCCCTTTGCAAAATAGATATAAGCTCTCCACCTTCCCCTCGATAGATTGAGCGCATCAATGTCGGATAGCCAAAATGAAATAGGTCAGCTTTTGCAAGCGTTGATCGTGGTAAATCGGAAGCATAGAATGCTGCATTGGCGCCTTCGAAATGGAGGAAGGAGCGGTCCATGCCAGGCGGGTTCAGGATGAGTGTAACGCTGGTCGCATTGCTGGGATCAATCACCATGTCCTCAATCAGGTGCTTGGATTCCTGGCTGATCTTTTCAATGACCGCATGACCAAAAATGTCATCACCAATCTTTCCAACCAGCTGTACCGGGGTTCCCAACCTGTGCAGGGATAAACCGGTATTCGGAACAGCACCACCCGCGCTCATCGCAAATCTACCCGTGTAAACCAGCTTTCCCGGTTGAAGCAGCGTTTGGAACTGACCTTCTGGAACAGATGAAAGGTCTGGTGCGATATCCAGGCAGGTGTGCCCGGCGACGATAATTTTCTTATTGATCACGCATCATCCTCCAATGTCAAAACTTTAGAATAATCCTACCATACACCCAAATCAGACCCATTAAAGAAGGATCAAAAAGCTTTATGCCACTATCAAACCCATGCGATCGGGGCCACATTTCTCATGAGTAGATCAGGAGTGAGGGCTTCAGCCCGTTTTTTAAATGTTTTATCATCTGGCTGAGCATAGTGGAATAATATGAAGCTAACTTGATTATTAGTCAGACGCTTAGCCTTCCAGATCCCCAAAGGCATACATGCGGAAATCACACACCGGGTTGTAACCAATCTTACAATAAATACTGTTGGAGGTGGGGTTGGAAAGATCTGTGAATAAATTCACAAATTGGTAACCCAAACCCAATAAACGCTGGCTTAGTTTGGCAACCAGTGCAGTTGCATACCCTTTACGGCGGTGTTCTGGCGGCGTGTAAACCCCGCTGATCGTGATCGAATGTGTTACAGGGCGTGTCTTCAACGCCATAGAGACGAGCGTCTCGTTGATTTCCCAAACGAAAACCTTTCCCTCTTTGATAAGTTTCCATGCTCTCGCCTGGTTATAATCACCGGGCTTGCCTAATGCCTCAATTTCAAACTCCTTCAGCCATTCTGCAATCTGGGAGACATCACCTTCAACCGCAATGTGGCAATGCCCGGGCGGCATTGGAGGCATCTGCACCGTACGCAGCTCATATACCTTTTGGCGCATATGCAGCTGACTGGTTTGTCCCATCACATTTTGCCACACTTTTGAAAAGTGGCTGGCGATATGAGCCGGTCCAATTACACCCGGGATATCCAGTGGGTGATCACGAATATAAGCCACCAATGCGGCTGCCCCTGCCTGATACCCTTCATCCCCGGCTAAGATCAGGTTGTGCGGCGGCGTCATCAAGGCAGCAAGGAGTAAGCCCCCATTCTCAGCTCTGACAACAGCGTAAAACGGATTTTCATACTCCTTTGGATCTCGAACTAATCTTTCCGCAACGCCCAGGATCAGGTTGTTTTCAGTTTCATTGGCATACAGCATCCCACCAACAATATCTAAATAATCCCTTGCGCTATTCAGTTGAGACACCTGCCTTACCATCGCTGCTTCCTTCCAACTTCTTTCAAGGCTGGGATCCTTCTCTAAATTCTTCTTAAATTACAAAAGATGCCAAACGAAAGCCTTAAAAAAGTATCTGACAGTCATAAGGGACAAGCTGCTGTGTTTGTGTATCAATGATTTTATGAGGTGTTGACGCCGTCAGGGTGTACACCGATTCATAAAAACCGCCCCACCTGGTGAACCAGATCACACTTACAGTAACAAGGTCCCCGGTGATTTCCACCACAGGGGCGGGATCGATATTGAGTGCTTTTCGCCTTTGAGAAGATGTTAGCGGCTCACCAAATTCAGTGCTGGCCATTTCATCAACCATTTCATCAAGACGCGCTTTGCTGGCAATAAACTCCGCATCATCATAACCAGAATGCCAGTAGAGATAGAACTGTCCTCCCATCACTCGCATCACCAACCATTGAAAATAACCCTCTTCTGTGCCATCTGTTTCAATATATTCAAAGTAGGCGTCGCAAGGTAAGTCTTCAACACCGCAAGCGTCTTGGTAAGCTTCATAGCTTTCATAAGGTGCTGCTGACTCCTCACGGGCATAAAGAATTGGTCGCCCACCCATGCCGTCATAACGATAAACAAAATCCAGCGAATATCCTTGATGCAGGCTCAGGTGTGGTAAAGCAGTCAGCAGCTGGTTGGGATCAAAGGTATCGTCCTGCATAGGCTTCTCAGGATCGATCAGATGCTGCGGGATAGGTTGCCCCCGTGTCATCTCCCTGATAGCATCTACGGAGACCTGCCAATTCTCAGTCTCGCTGCGACCATCTGTAGCAATCCCATCAAGAAAATCGATTGAGCTGGTACAACCAAGTATTACAAATGCTAAAACCGCTAAGACCGATCCCAACATCAAACGTGACCATTTCATTTCAAGCTCCAGTTAATTGGTGATATTGGCTCCAATGAAAGTTAAAATTTACTAAAATATTAAATCCAAATAATTTTGAGGATTCGGTGATGATTAATTAACCACATAATTAATTATAAAATCAT
>CAYTXE010000031.1:0-22990 GCA_964441045.1 uncultured Candidatus Brevefilum sp. | reverse complement strand
ATTGAAAACCAAATAAAACCAAAATCTTTGAAATCCTTATCCCCGCAGCAAGCTGTGGGGAAATGCCCTCTTATTAATTATATTCTCCAATAACCAGATTTTAGCAGGATCCAGCCTGTGGAAAAACGGCCAATGATCGGACACTCAGAGAAAGATTATAATTTTGGTATCCATTAAAAATGCTCTTGGATTGGCTTGTATTGCTTAACAGAATGTTCACTTACCAATTAATTATTGGTAAGAGGATATAGCCTTTTTTCACACTGGCGGATAATACCAAAAACGTGTTGATCAAATGACGAAAGATAAAATAAAATGCAAAATGAAATTTCCCCTCGTGAGCGTGCTAATTTAACCCTCAATCACATTATCCCTGACCGAGTCCCGGTTGATTTTCTCGCGACAGTTGAAGTTTGGGAAAAAATGATTGACTATCTTGGGATGGAATCACAAAATCCCTCCGATTCAGATTATTTCGATAAGAGCTGGGAAGCACTATTAAGAAAGTACAAGGTT
This sequence comes from uncultured Candidatus Brevefilum sp., assembly GCA_964441045.1. Lineage (GTDB taxonomy): Bacteria > Chloroflexota > Anaerolineae > Anaerolineales > Anaerolineaceae > Brevifilum. The sequence continues at coordinate 22,474 of CAYTXE010000031.1, read as the reverse complement.
GATTGCAGAATATTATCCTATGATCAGTTTTTCCAACCCCCAGACTCTTTCTTTGAAAAAGGTGACTCGATCGGATGGTGGGATGCATTAAGTCGTTCTACGCCCAACCGTATGTTTCGTCGCGTGGCTAAAGATGGGGATATCTTTGACTTGTGGGGGCACCACATGCGTGTTATTGAGAATCCCACTGGTGCTTATGAGGAGATTGTCCAATTTCCTCTGCGGGATGCATCACCCAGTGATGTGCAAAACTACCCCTGGCCAAAGCCTGATTGGTGGAATTTTGACCCACTACCAGATGTCATAGCACAGTTAGATGCCAATGAACCCAATCATCTCCGATTTCGTGCAGGGTCGATATTTGAGGTGGCATGGCAGCTATGCGGTATGGAGAAATTTTTAATGGATTTAGCTTTAGATCCACAAGTTCCTCTCTTAATTATGGATCATTTAACCGATATCACTGCAGAGGTGCTGAAGCGTGTTTTGGAGGAAAACAACGAACGTCTGGATATGGTCTATTTTTACGATGATGTTGCGACAGAAAACTCATTAATGATATCCAAAGCTATGTGGAAGCAATTTGTTCAACCAAGACATGCCCGCCTGTTCGATATTGTCAAGAAATTTAACAAAAAAATCATGTATCATTGCGATGGTTCAATTTACCCATTGATTCCTGATTTAATCGAGATGGGGGTTGATTTATTGAATCCGATCCAGGTCGATGCGAAAAATATGGAGGATTGGCGCTTGAAGGATGAGTTTGGGGACAAATTGTGTTTCCATGGAGGTATTGATAATATCCATACACTCCCTTTTGGTACACCTCAAAATGTTCAAAATGAAGTCAAGGATCGAATACAAGTATTAGGGAGAAATGGCGGCTACATCGCAGCAAGTACACATCATATTCAATCAAATACACCCCCAGAAAATGTGGGTGCAATGTATGATATCAAAATTCGTCAATATTAAAACAATATTGAAATTTGTACTTCGTTCAATTGCCCAAGAATTTGGATAAAGTAAATTGATTCCCCACAAACAAATCAGGCGTGACAGGATGCATTCCTTAATGGAACGCATCCTGTTTAATATAAATTTTCTTGTTAATGACTGCTGTCCGATGCGCCTTTTTGGAAACTCTCCATGTAAGACTTAATATCCGGGATAGCGGTTAAACGGTCATAGAAGAAATTATTCACGATATTGATCACTTCTGCACGGGCAGCCTCCGCTTCAGCACTCAATTGTTCATAATTATACTGCCGCTGAATGGCATCCCTGAACCTCAGAATTTTCGAAACGATCTCTACCTCACGTGCATCCTCCATCACTCGGATCACTTCCATCATCAAGTTTTCTGCTTGTTGGATCAATTGTTCTTCTTTGAAAGCCGATTTTGCTTTGATGGCATCATCCACGGTGCGGATCAATGACCAGACCTGATACAACATGGATGCAGGTTCGTCAAATAATTCCCGCAAAAATACAGCTTCTTCATAGCGACCTGTCAACCGGAAGATATTATACATCCGCTTGGCAGCTTTGCCATAATTGATATTCTTTGTAACATATTTCCGCACTTCTCCTTCAAGCTGCTCCACATAATGATCCAACGCATCAGCGCTGACGTGCTGGGAGAGTTTAGAAAATATCGGTACAGATTCTGCTTCTAAATAAACTTCTTGAAAATATGGGTCCAGGTACCCATCCAGCGGTGTGATCGTCCCATCTGGTGCTTCCCATGTGACATCCAGCATATTACTGGCATTAGCAAGCGTCCCATTAATTGGATCCGCGACAACCCAGTCCAGCTTGCACCAGCCTGGGTCCTGGGCAATTTCCTCCCAAACAAGCTCCAAGGGCTTCCCATCAGGTGAAAAACCAATTTTCATTCCTTCTTTAATCTCACCCGGCTGCCATGAAATCGGGCTTTCCGGGCGGAAAGCCCGATTACCTTTGACAAAATCCGTCGGATAGGAGCCAAGTTTGACCTCAATCAACTGGTAGGTCGGTCCTTGAATTGTAGCAAGCGCCTTCTCGCGCATGATCTCTGACAGAATCTGGCAGGCTTTTTCCCAAGTAGGCGCAAGGATATTCACCCGCTCAAAATAATCACAGTCACCTGGATAACGCTGAAACTTAGATTGTGCGGATGAGCCGGATAAAGCTAAAGCTGTTTCAACTTTCCCGGGAACATCATAAAATTCCACCAATTTACCAACCCTGCGGAAATAGTCCAATCGTTCATGACTGAAATCCAACATGGCGATATTCTGTCCAAAAACCCCGGTACGCTCATCAAATGTGATCTGATCTCCCTCATCAGCAGCCTTTTGGATTGCTTTCAACCACTCTAGGGCTTCCTCTTCATCCAGCTCAACATTTAACCGTTTTGCAGATTGGATTACTTCGTTCAATTCATCTTGAGAAAAGCGCTCGGACATATCTTTACCTCCAGTTGATTTGTTTAGTACTAGGATACATTTATATGTTCATTCTTGTCAAGTGATTGTACACCACCCAACTCACATCTTGAAATGCAATGCAATTAATCCCATATTGACACATTTTAATCGTATAATGAATTTCCTGATAATAAGTCCAGGTTGGCTGGATGGCCGCGGGCACGCAGGGCCCGAGGAAAGTCCGCACACCACAGGGCAACATGCCGGGTAACGCCCGGAAGCGTGTAAACGTTTGGAGCAGGGCCACAGAAAGCATACCGCTCTTCAGAAGTATAGAGTAAGGGTGAAATGGTGGTGTAAGAGACCACCGACGGGTGCAGTAATGTGCCCGGACAGGCAACCCCCATGCGGTGCAAGGTCAAGCAGGAGAGAAGTCCTTCACGGACGGGAACGGCCCGTTTCCCAATCATCTCCGGGTAGACCGCTTGAGCGGATGGGTAACCATCCGCCTAGATAGATGTTCATCCAGGTGGGATTCCCACCAGACAGAATGCGGCTTACAGGCTGACCTGGACTTATTAAAAGAAAACAATCCCGAGGCAATATCTTCTCGGGATGTTTTGTTTCAGAACACAAAACATCAACCTGTGCATAGAATACAGCATGAATTTTTGTGCACTTGTCAAAATCTCTTGATTTGGTATTGATTTTTTACTCAGTTTCTATATATAATAAAGTATGCCTCAGAAAATATTTACTGTTGGGCATAGTGACCTCACGTTTATGAGATTCCTTACATTGATCCAGGCGAGCAACGTTAACCACATCATCGATATCCGCAGCATTCCTTACAGCAGGCGAGCGCCTTGGAGTAATAAGTCGCGTCTGCCGGAAATTCTAAAACCTTTTCAAATTCGCTATACTTATCTGGGGCATAAACTGGGAGGAAAGAAACAGCCCATCAAGCGAATTTCAAAGCAGCAAGGGATCTCATCTCAAGCGGATTATGACGATGGGATCCATCTTTTGCTGCAGCTTTCGATGCGGGATAAGCTGGCACTGCTTTGCGCTGAGGGAGATCCAGCTCTTTGTCATCGACAGCACATCATCGCACAAACCCTGATTGACGCAGATATCAAAGTACTCCACATTCTTAAAAATGGTGCCATCAAAGAAGCCTGGAAAGAGGAAGATCCCCCCGAACAAACCTTACTTTTCTAATCAACATCAACAACTAATTATTCTCAATCAACGATCTTTTCCACCAATGAAAAACGAGGAAACCATGAATCCAATACGAATCAAAAAATTTTTATTCTCCATCCTGTTCATTCTTACACTTGCGAGCTGTAATCTGCCCGGGAGAAGTCAGGTGAACATTGCCATTACCAGTCCTGTGCAGGGTCAAGCTGTGGCAGTTAACCAGGAAACCCGAGTGATTTCACTATCTATGGCCTCTCTTGGGGTCCAATATGTTGAACTCTATGTCAATGGTGAATTAATGGATATCAACACCCCACCCGCTGGAAATCCAAAGGAATACACCGCTGACCAACCCTGGATACCAACACAAGAAGGGAATGTCGTGATTTCAGCGGTCGCAGTTGATACCAAGAACAATAAATCAGAACCTATCAGCATCAGTCTTCAGGTTGTACCTGCAGTGAGTGATACAGGCATGACAACCACTCCTACACTGACAGTCACACCAGAAGGGCTTCCCCAGACCCAAACCGCTCAAGTCGGCTGCACAAATGATGCGGCCTTTGTCCAGGATGTCACAATACCGATTAACTCCTATTTGACGGCTGGTTCCAACTTCACGAAAATTTGGCGCGTTTCAAATAACGGCACATGCGATTGGATTGGTTACCAGCTCATCCACATCAGTGGTGAATTATTCGGATCTACTTCACCCCAGGCACTCCCGATGGTCAGCGGGGGGAATAATGCAGACATTAGCCTGGAGATGGTGGCGCCATCCTCACCGGGCACCTATTCAGCAGTGTGGCGGATAAAAGCGGATGATGGGACGGTTTTCGGACCAGAATTACTCATGACCATTGTCGTTCCGCAGCTTCCAACCCTGACGCCTTCCTCAACGGCTACATCCACAGCCACCACCGCACCGACTTTCACACAAACGATCACCCCAACTAACACACTAACGATGACACCAACTTTCACACAAACGCAGCCACCGCTTTCTGTAGAACAAATTCATACTCAGATTCCCATAGGCCCAGGCAGTACAGAACACACAACCGTTTCCTGCCCTTATGGATCGGTCGTGGTTTCAGGAGGTTTTGCAGCTCAAAGTGGGATCAGGGTATGGCATTTCATGAAAGATGGTCTTGGCTGGCGCATCTATGCGACAAATTCACTTGGAACTGAAAGGATATTAACCGTCAAGGCAACATGTCTGTATAACTCGGGCGGATCAGTCAGCCAGGAGATTACACAGGTCAATATTAATCCCAACGGAAACACAAACCTGATCGCAAATTGTCCTTCGGGTTCGCTTGTGACAGGAGGAGGATGGGTGATTGGATCTTCAAGTTCTGTACGCATTTATAATTCAAGCCAAACCGGCAATGCCTGGCAAATTTGGGTTGATAACAGCAGCAGCAGCTCGCCATTGGTAAATGTTTATGCAATCTGTCTCTCCGGTGTCTCAGGATCCACAAACCAAACTTCTCCCACCAGTGTCACTGTAGCGGGCAGCAGTACTGGTCACGCAATAGCATCTTGCCCCTCTGGCGACTATGTAACTGGAGGTGGGTTTGCCCTTCAGGCTGATCTTGAGGTCTATAACACTTCTATGTACCAGGATGACTGGATCAATTATGCGCGGAACACCTCAGGTGTTGGCAGGATAATGTACACCTATGCCACTTGTTATTCACCATAAAACCAGTACGCACAAATCTAAAAACGGTGCGGCCGGCTTCCAATTGGCTGCACCGTTTTCTATTTGCCCTCATTGTTCTGGGTATAATGAATACAACCATAAAAAGAGAGGCACTTTGTCATCACCAGATTTGTTCAGCAAAGATATTATTCAAACCATCAAATCAACAGACGACGCCAGGATCATCCAACCAGTTCAGGTGGGCAAGACCGATCTTCAAAATGAACTGGTCTTCTTCGTTAAACCTGAACTTTTCGACGTTGAAGACGATAAGGAAATTGCCAATGCTTTGGAATTAATCGAACAGAAATTTGCAGAATTCAATATAAGAGTCGAGGGAGCAGTAATTGTCCCTGGCGCTGTTCTTGATCAATATGGAGTCATGAATCGGCACTACGGATTCATCAACCAGCTATCGCGCGAAGCCTCCAAATTGGTAAATCCAGGAACACGCGATAGAATCTTCCAAGCACTTAACAAGGAAGAGGATGCAAATCACAGTATCCTTGGCGGCCACGAATTCCTGCGTAAATTTAACACCGATATAGACACTCTATCTGATATTTGGTTTGCCCAGAAAGCTAATAAATTACGCAGTGGATTTTATTTCATCGAGGATACCTTCGAAGAAACGCCTATCATCCTGATCAATGGATTTCACCCCTCCCAGCTGCAGCACTATACTGACGAAGATCATCGAATTTACTTGATGCTTCTCCATACAGACACAGACTGGCATAAAATGAAGTTTGACCTGGTGGGTGATACTTTTCCAGAAAGAGCCAAGCCCTGCTCGATTCGTGGTTTATTGTTTTCTGACCCAGGTCACTATGGGCTGCTAAGCGTTGGTATCAACACCAATGGCGTACACCTTTCTGCCGGCCCATTTGAAGCCGCATTTGAGGTTGTTAATTTCTTTGGACCGCTTCTGGAATTAGACCCGGGTAAAACGCCACCCTTAGCAATGAGAAGAGTAATAGAATCCGGGTGTTCTGAGGAAGATGCTGTGAGATTGATGAAAAATCCGTCCCTGAACACCAGTGATCTATTTTCTGAAACTGAAAATATGAATACACAGGCTGCAGTTGAGTTGGTCAAAAATCAACTGTATCAGGAAGATTGATCTTTAATCATAAATTTCGAGGAATGAATGAAACGAATTGAAAAAACACACCTATACCAGGAAATTCATGAACAACCCGAGGTGATCCGAAGACTGATCAACAATCAGCAGGATGTAATTTCAGCTCTGGTAGGAAAAATTAAAGCGCTTGGGATCCACCATATATTCATTGCTGCGCGCGGCAGCAGTGACAACGCCGGTCGCTTTGCAAAGTATCTGATGGGTGCTCATAATCATTTAGTTATCAGCTTAGCCACGCCCAGCTTATTCACCATTTACAAACAACCGCCTGATCTTAATGATTCGCTGGTCTTAGGGATCAGCCAGAGCGGAAGAAGTCCCGACATTGTCTCTGTTCTCAAAGAAGGCCAAAAACAAGGGGCACTCACAGCCGCCATTACAAATGCCCCCGACTCTGATTTAGGTAAAGCAGCAGAATTTGTCATCGACTTACAAGCAGGAGAGGAGGTTTCTCTTGCTGCCACTAAAACCTATACAGCTCAACTCACCAGTTTGGCATTGTTCTCAACAATGCTCAAACCTGAAAAAGGCTATCAACAAGACTTGAACCAACTTCCCGATCAACTCGCTGAAGTGTTTGCTTCTGAGTCACGCATCACTGATCTGGTAGAGCGTTACCGTTATATGTCTCATTGTGTTGTTATCGGTCGTGGGTTTAACTATGCTTCAGCATTTGAATTTTCATTAAAGATGAAAGAGCTCACATATACGATTGCAGAGCCCTATTCCAGTGCAGATTTCCTGCATGGGCCTGTTGCATTGGTGGATCGAGGATTCCCCACCTTCGTGATCGCACCGGATGGTGAAATGGCTCCAGAAATGAAAGCGCTTATTGGGAAGGTCCATCAACGGGACGCAGAAGTGATCATTTTCAGCAACAAAAACGATTTACTCGGGATGTCTCCTCACAATGTGAGATTGCCTGGCGGGGTTCCAGAATGGTTATCACCTATCTCAGCGATCATACCAGCACAGATGTTCGCGATGTATCTGGCTAAAGCGCGCGGCTTCGACGTTGATCAACCACGTGGGTTGAGAAAAATCACAGAAACCTGGTAATTTGATGAACGCTGAATAATACCGTTTTCTATCCTGCGTCTTTAAATCCCTCACAGATTAAACATCATGCACAATTAGGTCATCCAGGCTGCGCTTTGGAACATGATGGACACCATCTGTATCCCGGTAATATCCGACTTGTCCATCAGCTTTCATGGTTTCGGTAACAACCGTTTCGACTGGTTTCCCAATAGCTAAAACCAACAAAATTTTATAATCCTCCGGGATATTTAAATCCTTACGCAATCCTTCACGCTTTGCTGACCCGATCATGCAGCCCCCCAAGCCTTTCTCCGCCACCCCCAACATGATGCTTTGTGCTGCGATCCCATGATCTACCCCAAAACTAAATTGGATATTCCTGTCACCCAGGATAATGATGTAGGCGGATGGTCGTTCTCCCTCCTTCGGCCCTTTCCAATCTTTCAAAGAACCTGCCCAACCCAGGTGAGGGAAAATTAAGTTATTCATTTCAGGTGTGTTGCTCAACCAAAACTTTAATGGCTGCATATTGTTCCCCGTCGGTGAATATTGTGCCAATTGGAGCAGACCCCGCAGGATCTCGCCATCGATACGATATGATTCATCAAAACGTCGATAGCTTCGGCTCATCTTAACAAGTGTTGATAAATTCATCACGTTCTTTCTCCTGAGTTGATTGCCCTATTATTTCTTATCTTCTGAATAATAATTAATAAATTTTTTTCTCACAGATTAAATGGTTTCACCACCAATGATCCGAACAATTAAATTCGGTAATAGCTTAGAACAGGTCCAGGTTGAATCAACTTGATTAGTAGAACAAGCTCCAATAGTTTGTTTGTAAAATTCTCTATGAATTATATCAGGCATATTCTATCCATCGCATAACACCCAAGTTAACAAAAATTTAATTTTCTTTTCACTATATTGAAAGGAGATTTTTAGGTTGATGAAAAGCCTGAAAATCACGAATCATTGTCTAACTTTGTCAACAATTCCCCCCGCCACACGCCAAACAGTGTGGTTTGCCAGGAATTTTGGTCCAAACATGGAAAGATCAGCAGAAGTCAGGATAGCTTGATCGCATTCAGATATGGACGCCAATAAATCTCTGCGACGTTGAATATCGAGTTCAGACAGCATTTCATCCAGCAGTAGAACAGGCCAATCACCCGTGCGCTTATGCAGCCAATTGACCTCAGCCATCTTCATCGCCAGCAATGCAGTGCGTCCCTGACCTCGTGAACCGTAATTACCCAGGTCCACCTGGTTGCTTAGAAATCTCAGCTCATCCCGATGTGGACCAATGGTGGTCACACCACGAGTAATTTCTACGTGCTGCAGCCTCTTAAGGGCAATTAGAAGGCCTTTCTCAATATCATCCTGTGAGAAACCAGACCGATCAGCTATCGTTGAGACATCCAAAGTCATCTGTCCATCATGCTTTTCAAGGGGGTCATAAGCTGGTTGGTAATCAAGCCGCAGCACCTCATTGCCATGGGTTAAGTCATAATGTAATCTTTTTGCTTCTTCTTCGATCTCACGGATAGTCCGAATTCGTTCCTGCATGATGATAGCGCCATGCCGTGCTAACATACCATCCCAAACAGCCAGTTGTTCTCGTTCGCCCCCACGCTCGGCCAGTTGTTTTAGCAGGGCATTTCGCTGTAACAGTGTCTGCCCGTATTCACTCAGATGTTTAACGTATTGAGATGAAACCTGAGAAATTAACATATCCAGGTAACGTCGTCGTTCAGAAGGTCCCTCCTCAATAATCCTTGCCATCTGGGGCAAAAAAATCACTGCGTTGAAAAAACCAACAACTTCATTCAGCTTTCGCTTCACGCCATCAACCAGTACTTCTTTGCGAAAACGAGACCGACCATTGTCTCCATTTGGTTCACGAATCAAACGGGCTTCAATTGTATGCTTTCCTTCATGACGCTGAAATTCCCCCACAATCCTACATACTGCAAGCTTGTTCACTGGGGATGAGAAATTAATCAACTCCCGATCAGAACCAGCATGGAAAGAAGTAAGTGTTGAAAGAAAAAATATCGCTTCCAGTATGGTCGTCTTTCCCTGTGCGTTTTCACCTACTAATAAGAAAATTTCTCGTGGAATATCCAGATCCAAACGAGAAAATCCTCGGAAATCAGTCAGAGAAATGTGACTAAGATGCATGAAAGCTTATATGGAAGCAGTCTCTTCAGCATCAGGCTGCCAAAGGTTGTCTGCGCGGTCGGTATACAACACCCCATTAACATGATCAATCTCATGCTGAAATATCCGTGCCAGCCATCCCTCTGCACGGATTTTAATTTGTGCTCCTTTAGAATCCTGGCCGCGGATGGTGACCACTTGAGATCGATTAACTTCACCAGCGAATCCCGGTACTGAGAGGCAAGCTTCAATCCCTTCGACCGTTTTTTCGGACCTGTCAACAATCTCCGGATTAACCACCACATAGAGTTGTTTAGGGATGCTTTCCTCTGACTCGTGGCCAAACTCGACCACGATCACACGTTTTGCAACACCGATTTGCGGAGCAGCCAGACCAACACCAGGTGCTTCTCGCATGGTTACTACCATGTCTTCAATCAACTGCTGCAGATTGTCATCAAAAACCTCAACTTGTTTTGCTTTTTTCCGCAGTACATTATCAGGAAAAGTTGTAATTTCTCTTAATGCCATAGTCTAATCTCCGAAAAGAATTTTACCAGTAAATTTATGATTACTAAAAGGGACACATTCCATTCTTCAGGACTCAGGATTGATCTGATCTGTCTTATTGTCCAACATTTTTCGATACTTTTCCGTTTTTTGATGGTAACCGGCAATCCAATCCGAAAATCGCTCCCGCTCTGTATCAATTTCGAATTTACGAATTTTCTCCAAACGCTCACCCATCCTATAGAAAATATCCTGTTGAACCTCTGAGGGGTTATAAACATGGTCAAAGGATAATTTCATGTTACCAACGGTGATATAGACCGTCCCAAAATTGAAAAGGAATCCCCAAAACCCCTGGCGTTCATATTCTATACTGAGGATATTTTCCAATGGAGCAGACCTGCGGCGAATCCTGCCCAATGGTTTACGATCGATATCAATGATTTGATCCAGGGTGACCTTAAAGCTATCATTTCGCCAGTCCGCATATTGATAGATCATCCATATCACACAAACAAGCAGTACCCCAAAAAAGAATAACATTGCAGTTGTGAATTCAAAGAAGGTCAACAAGCCTCCCAATCGGCCTGCCAGTGCAGTTAATATGAGGATTGTCAGTAACAATGGCAACCAGATTTTCTTAATTAATATAAACCAGTGCTTACGATACACAATAGCTCCATTTGACTCGTAACGCAGACGAATAAAATCCGAAAACAACCAGACGATAAACCCGGGGGCTTTGGTTTTTCCTTCTGTTTCCTGATCCTTTACCTCTTGATTGTTGACATGTGTATCTTGGGTATCATCCCAGGGGAGTTCCAGTTTTTCATCCAGTTTCTGATCCATTATCTGTGCTTCATCCAGCCTGTCAAAAGACTCAGACCGGTGCCAGTAGGATTCAATCAAGCTCTCAACTGACTCAGCACTTTTCAGATCACGTAAGCGAATTGTTCCAACATATGTCATCACAACGACATCCGCAAAATCAAAAATTCTGCCCATCTGAGAGCGCCGCAAACCAACGGACATGATGGTTCGCAAAGGTGCCTCTTGACGGCTCTCATAAATCAAAGCAATTTTCTCTATCCATACCACACGCTTGCTGGTTACAATGAAGAAATCATTCCGCCAGTCAAAGATTCTCCAAATCAGCCAGGAAATCGCTATTGGACATCCAAAAGCAAGTAATATCCAGCCATAGGGGCGTCCGGGGAACCAGTAGAATTGGGTAATAATAGCGCCGATAAGAGTCGTAAATCCAAACAGAATCGGAAGAATCAACCTCGCCCAGAGAATGGCTGTGTGCCGACGAGTGATAACATAAACATGCTCATCCTCTTGCAACCAAGGCAGATCCACGCTCGCTGATAATTTTCGACTCCGAATGAGAACCTCTAATTTCTCTTCAACCCCACTCAATTCTTCGGAAATCATCATATATTGATCCGCACCGAACTGCAGAAGGATCGAATTGGATACAGCGGTTGCTTGGTAAAACCGAGGGTCATCAAACAATAGGGCTTCTTCACCAAAAATATCACCGATTTTCAAGGAGGACAAAACACTCTCATTCTCAGAAATCAAATCAACCTGACCTTCAAGAATAAGGAACATCGCATCTGAAGTATCCCCGGGATTAAAAATAATCTCCCCGAAACGAAATACTGCTGGCTGGAAATAATCTGCCAACCAGTTCAGCTCAGCATCCTTTAGATGGGCAAACAGGGGACTCTGATTAAGAAGCTCAACAACCTCTTGATGGTCAATTTCCATAACCTTAGTATAAAACATCTTTCGAATTTAATAAACAGTGACAAACCTTTAGAAAGATAATTGACGAAAACATTTATAATTGAGATTGCATTATTTATGTCGACAAATTATAATAAATATGATATAATTTATCCGATTAACATTCGGCATTAGGAAAATAATGAAATGCACAACTTGTCAATCTGAATTAAGTTTAGGAGCCCGGGTATGCAAGCATTGCGGGAGTCCTGTCTCATTAAATCCTTCTCTGGAAGACATCTATTTTTCACGTTTGACAGCCAACGCGCCCCCTGCTTTTGTTCAAAAAGTTCGATCAGCACCGTACCTGGCGAAAGAACAGCGAACTGTCACCGCCATCATGTTTACAATTTCTAATGTTGATGAATTCAATGAGGGTATCTCTGAGGAAGAACGCACACCCCTTCTCAACCAGGCTCTTGATCGATTTGCCGGTATTATCTTTCAATACGAGGGGACCATTGCAAAACTATGGGAAAATACTGTACTGGCATTCTTTGGTGCCCCAATTTCCCATGAAGATGATCCTCTCAGGGCTGTCCATGCAGCTCAAGCAATCTTGGATGAGGTTCAACTCGTTAGCGCTGATATCGAAGCAGTATACGATATCCCCCTTCACTTAAATTTAGTCATAAATTCTGGACCTGTTGAGATCGGTGATATCAAATCTAACCTGAAATTTGATTTTCGATCACTCAACAACACCCTTGAGTGCATGGACCTTGCAATTCGAGCAGCGATCCCGCACTGTGAAGTCATCATATTGGATGATACTTATCAATTCATCAAACCTCATGTTAAATGTCAGAAACTTGAGGATATTTATTGCGATGAAATCGATACAATCCTCTTACTCTGGCAGCTTGACCATCTAGCTGTTCAGGATGATCAATATAGACGAATGCCTGTAACACAAATCTCAACATTGGTTGGTCGTAAAAGGGAACTCGATCAATTAATGGAGCTCAGTGAAACAGTTCTGGTGGGATTGGGTCGGGTGGGTGTGGTCCAGGGAGACCCAGGTATTGGGAAATCCAGGCTGATCCTTGAATGGAAATACACTATTAACACGATGGTTAAAGCATCACCTGTAAGATGGATTGAAGCCCACGGATCAGCCTTTGGACCTGATATGGCTTATCACCTCTTAAAGAATCTTATTCGTGCTGCCTTACAGGTGTCTGAAACTGCTTCAAGTGACATATTAGATGAAAGTCTGCAAGCCGCTCTTGAAGACATGATTGGTTTGGACAAAGAGAACGTCCACTTATTCCTTGCTCACCTTTTAGAAATCCCACTCAGTGATAAAGAGGAAGAAGAAATCCATCATCTGAATGCTGCTGAACTACGAACACAATATTTGCATACGTTGCGTGCCTTCCTGCGAAATCTGACATTTGAACAACCCCTGATCATCATCCTGGATGATCTACAGTGGGCGGATGCCTCTTCTACTGACCTCTTGATTGAATTGCTTTCCATGGCATCCACTTCACAAGTTTTATTCTGCCTTGTAACCCGCCAGGATCGAGATTCAACAGGTTGGCGGTTGGTCACCCAGGCGCGTGCGCAGCTCGGTCCTCGCCTGACTGAGATCGAGCTTGAAAACCTTAATGAAGAAGAAAGTCAATCTCTTATCAGGGAAATGCTCCAAATTTCTGATGTTCCAGATCAAATCCGTAAGATTGTTCTTGGAAAATCGGAGGGAAATCCTTATTTCATTGAAGAGTTAATCCAAATGTTGGTTAATGAAAATGTCCTCCTCAAGAAGAACAATCAATGGGTAGTTGAATCGGGGATTGATGTCAATATGGTACCCAACAGTCTCCAGGGCCTACTGACAGCACGAATTGATCGTCTACCACCAGAAGCGAGGTTCACATTAAGGGTTGCCAGTGTTATCGGGAGGAGCTTTACCGAGCGTGTAATCGAGTATGTAATGGCTGATCATGCACCTGATCTGGAATTAATGGAGCAATTAAGCATTCTCGAATCCATCGGCATGGTTAAAGTGGCACAGGTTCATCCTGAATTAACCTATGAATTCAAACATATCCTGCTGCATGATGCCGCTTATCGCTCGATCCTTGAAAGAGATAGCAATGAATTGCATCTCACTGTTGGTCAAGCGCTTGAAGAGCTCTATCCCGAACAGAAAGCTCCTTTGGCCTCCCAATTGGCGTATCACTTTCTACAGGGACAGGATGACCAAAAGGCATTGATTTACCTGGACATGGCAGGTCACATGTCAATGCAAGCTTTCGCTACTGCTGAAGCTGAAAATTATTTCAGGCAGGCGATCCAGCTGGCTGATGGCGACGAAAGACAGGCTCATCTTTATGCTGACCTGGGTGAAGTTCTTGCGCAACAATCAAAACACCGTGAAGCAATCCAGGCATGGAAAAAAGCTATCCACTATTACAGCAAGTTGAATCTTCCCAATTGGTTAGCAAGAGTTTATGCCTGGTCCGCACGTTCCGCCTGGTGGGGATATGATCCGAAACGCAGTCTTGAAATCTGTCTGGAGGGATTAACTGCTATTGAAGGATCTGTTGAAAGCCCCGATGTCGCATATCTCATCCATGAAACAGGGCGTGCATATCTATTCAACAACCAGCCTGAGAAAGCACGCGCATACAGTGAGCAAGCACTTGAGATGGCAAAGCGATTGAACGCGGTCGATGTTCAGGCAGAAACTTTAGCCACAATTGGGATCCTACCGACAATTAAACCTCAGCAGGCGATCTCTGCATTAGAAAAAGCTATTGAGATCAGCGAAGCAAATAACCTTTATAGCCCTGCTTCCCGTGCATATATTAATTTAGCAGCTGTAATTGACAAACTTGGTGAGATCAGGCTTGCACGTGAATACCAAAAACATGCCATCCAATTAGGAATTAAATCAGGTGGCCTGGCAGATGAATTAATGATCAATCAAACCATTGCCAGAGCTTCCATGTGGTTGGCTGACTTTGAGGACGCAGAAAATTTAATAGAGAATATGCGCCAGGTTTCACGGCAAAAAGATGCTTACCTGGAAGAAAACACACTAAACCTCCTCTATCTAGAAGGCTTGCTCTTCCGTCTTAAGGGCAATTTCTCATTAGCTATGGAAATCTTCAATGACTTGATTGATCGTAGTCATCAAACAAACGATTATGAACGTGCCCTGCAGGCAAATCGATCCCTTGCGGAAATCATCATTGAGCCACACCTCCTGGAGGAAAGAAATGCAAACCGATCAAATATTGATATTGCCCTCAGCATGATCACCGATGCTGTCCAGGCTGGTAGCAATACTGCATCTGCCAAAGCTGTTCACACAATGTGCCTTCTCAGTGATATCCAGATACTTAAAGGGAATCTCTCCAAAGCTGAAGTATTTATCGAATCTGCCAGCCGCTCTTACCGAGATCAGCCAATCATGCAAGATCGTGTCAGGATTATCCAGGCACAAGCAAGGCTTGCTGCCGCGCAAAACAACTATAATGAAGCCTTTGATCATCTTGAGAATTGTGTAGAAATGCTGGACAAGATGGAAGGACGTTGGTTAAGGGCACGAACAAGATTCGAAATGGGAAACCTGTTTCTAAGGCGTAACGAACCCGAAGATGTTGACCAGGCACATAATCTTTATAGAGAGTCCCTCGCAGAATTTAAAGGTATGGGTGTTGATTATTATCCTGATTTGATCATTGAAAAATTACGCCAAGTCAAACATATCACACGTGCCCAGGCAATCGCCCATAAGAAAATCACACGTGAATTAGCCGAAGCTGGCCGTGTTCAAAACACATTCATCCCCACACATTCACCATCGATCCCAGGTTATGACATTTCAGGTGTGCTTCTTCCTGCTAATGAAACCTCGGGGGATTTCTATGATTTCATTGAACTAGATAATGGAAAAACAGGGTTTGTGATTGCGGATGTTGGTGACAAAGGTGCAGGCGCAGCACTGTATATGGCCATGAGCCGGACTTTGATTCGAACTTATGGTGGCGAAGATAAGCTGCACCCGGAAGAAGTCATCAAACAAGTTAATCGTCGCATTCTGACGGATACCCAACGTGGCATCTTCCTGACGGTTGTGTTTGGTGTTCTGGATCCTCAAACAGGAACCTTTACTTACGTTAATGCAGGACATAACCCTCCTTACCATTTAATATATACAGACGGTGATGTCAACCTTAATAAGTTAGAAAAAACCGGGCCGCTGGTTGGAATTTTTAATGAGAGTACATGGCAATCAGTAACCATTGATATTCACCCTGACGAACTGCTGGTTTTATACACAGACGGAATCACTGAAGCGCAAAATAGATCCGGTGCTTTCTATGGTTTTGATCGTTTGGTGAACACACTTAAGAAAGGCGTTGGTCTTTCAGCTGAAGCCCTTCGAAATGCAATCCTGGAAAGTGTGCAAGCCTTTACGGGGCCTGCCCCCCGTTTGGATGATATCACACTGGTTGTCATTTCACGCAATCTCAGCCATACAAATGATAATTCATCAGTTGTGAATTAAATCCCCTCTTAACTATAAAATAGTCTTTCCCTTGGTATATTACTTAAACATAAAAGACGCCACACGATGGCGTCTTTTTATTGACTTTCTTTCTGGAATGGACAATCAAATAATCCATAAGATTTGCGAATTAACCCTCAGCTTTCGTTTTTTCTGTTTTTGACAACTTTACAGATCCCTTATTTGTAAAAACAATTTGATCGTTTACGACATCAACCAAAACCGTATCACCAGGTTTAAATTCACTAGATAAAAGGCTGACTGACAAAGGACTTTCAACATACTTTTGTAAGGCACGTTTCAATGGGCGCGCGCCAAAAGCTGGATCATACCCCTGGTTCGCTATCCACTCAGTGGCCTCCTCAGTGAGTTCCACACGTAAACCATGTTCAGATAACCGGGATTGGATATCGTCCATTTGAAGCGCAACGATTTTGTGCATATCCTCTTTTGAAAGCGATGAAAACAGGATAACCTCATCAATCCGGTTGAGGAACTCCGGACGGAAAGCACTTTTTAGGGCTCTTTCAATCTTCTCTCGATTGCCCCTATCCCCCTCATCTTGCGAGCTCAGGAAACCTAATGTGCCGCTCTTGTTGATGTATTCCGTTCCAAGGTTACTCGTCATGATTAAAACCGTGTTACGGAAATCGACTACACGTCCCTGGCCGTCAGTCAGACGCCCGTCATCCAGTATCTGCAGCAATGCGTTCCAAACCTCAGGATGCGCCTTTTCAATTTCATCAAAGAGCACCACTCGATATGGTCTTCGGCGGACCGCTTCAGTCAGCTGACCACCTTCTTCATAACCCACATACCCGGGAGGGGCACCAAATAAACGAGAAACACTGTGCTGTTCCCGGTATTCACTCATATCAATTCGAACCAGAGCATCTTCTTCATCAAACATAAACTCTGCTAAGGCTTTCGCCAATTCTGTCTTACCAACGCCTGAAGGACCTATAAAGATAAAAGAGCCAATTGGCCTGCGTGGGTCCTTCAACCCGCTCCTGGCGCGCCGGATTGCGTCTGCAACTGCAGCTACAGCCTCTTTTTGTCCAACCAGTCGCTCATGGATCCGCTCTTCCATCTGAAGCAGTTTATCACGTTCATCTTCCATCATCTGAGAGACAGGGATCCCCGTCCACTGGTTGATCACTTCAGCAATATCGTCAACATCAACCACTTCATCCAGTTTGTGGTCCTGTTCCCATTTATCACGTTTACGATTGAATTCTTCTTCAATCCGGAGCCTTTCTGATTTCATTTTGGCTGCACGTTCATAATCACGTTCCACACCTGCGTGTTCCTCTTCTTTCATGAGCCGATCAATTTCCGATTTTATTGTTTTAAGTTCATCCGGCAATGAATAAAGCGCAACACGCAATTTTGCAGCTGCTTCATCCATCAAATCTATCGCTTTATCTGGTAAATGGCGATCTGTTACATAACGCGAGGAGAGTTTCGCAGCCTGAACCAGGGCATCATCTGAAAAAGTAACTTTATGATGGGCTTCATAGCGATCTCGCAGTCCTCGTAACATTTCAATGGTATCTTCAACAGAAGGCTCTTCCACATAGATGGGAGCAAATCGACGTTCAAGCGCAGCATCCTTCTCAATATGCTTGTGATATTCATCCAGCGTCGTAGCGCCAACACATTGCAGTTCTCCGCGTGATAAGGCTGGCTTGAGCATACTGGAAGCATCCATGGCACCCTGTGCGGCTCCCGCCCCCACAACAGTATGAAGTTCATCGATGAAGAGAATGATCTCACCCTCAGATCGTTGGATTTCTTCAATAGCCGCTTTTAAACGTTCTTCAAACTCACCTCGGAAGCGTGAACCTGCAATCATTGCGCCTAAATCCAATGAGACCACTTTTTTTCCCATAAGAATCTCTGGAATATCATTGCTTGCAATCTTCTGACTCAAGCCCTCCACAATGGCTGTCTTCCCAACTCCTGCTTCCCCAATCAGGACTGGGTTATTTTTCGTTCGACGGCAAAGGATCTGGATCAAACGTAAGATTTCTACATCCCGACCGATAACCGGGTCCAATTTACCTTCACGAGCCATGGTCGTCAGGTTGCGTGAATACTTTTCAAGTGTACGATAGTGTGATTCAGCTTTGGGATCTTTGACATTCTGTCCACCACGCAGCTCATCAATCGCTTTCATTACTCGCTGGCGGGTAATACCCATATCCTCCAGCAGATGTGCTGCTGGCGTATTTTTCTCTCCCAGAATTGCCAGGAAAATATGTTCCGTAGAGATATATTCATCCTTCAATCGGTTGGCTTCCTGGTTCGCCTGATCAATGATCCGTTTGACCCTGGGTGTGATAAATACTTGTCCCGCACCGCTTCCAAAAATATTGGCCTTTGGACTGGTACGCAAGGTGAAATCCAATTTCTCCTTGAGGATCTCAGCGTCAATTTTAAGAATTTCCAACAACTGGGGAATGACACCTTGGGGCTGCTCGATCAGGGCCAGAAGGATATGTTCGGTATCGATTTGGTTGTGTTTATAGCGCTGAATGATTTCAGCTGCTCGCTGTGCTGCTTCTTGAGCACGTTCTGTAAATCGATCAAATCTCATCATAATTTGGCTATCCTTGAAAAAACTGTGATATTCCTTCTAATCTACTACGTAAATTATATCATTTATGGATCGGGTTACATACGCTTTTCTATAAGATATATATTAAATATTGGAACCTGTGAAAGAGTGTTTATTAATCCTTTATAAGATTAACATGGCATCGCCAAATGAGAAAAACCGGTATTTTGCTTTTATGGCTTCCTGATACGTGCTGAGGATTAATTCACGACCTGCAAAGGCACTCACCATCATTAACAGTGTTGATTTTGGTAAATGGAAATTTGTCACCATGGCATCAATGGTCTTAAACTGATACCCGGGCAGGATGAACAGGTTTGTCCAACCAGAAAAAGGAGCAACTAGTTGATCAATACCAGCAGACTGAGCTGCTGTTTCAAGTGTGCGAATGCTGGTAGTACCAACTGCAATAATCCGCCTTCCTTCCAAATGGGCAGTATTGATTTGTTGTGCTGCTGTCTCGTTTAGCTCACACCACTCTGAGTGGATTTTGTGTTTCATCGGTACTTCTTCAGTAACTGGAGCAAAGGTATCCAGACCGACATGCAAGGTCAATCGTGTAAATTGAACACCAAGCTGTGTTAATTGATCTATCAATTGGTGTGTGAAATGCAGCCCGGCAGTTGGTGCGGCAGCAGAACCCGGTTTTTTGGCATATACCGTCTGATAACGTTCAGAATCCTCCAATAATATATGGATATATGGGGGCAAAGGGACATGCCCAACCGTGTCGAAATAGGGCTCAATGGGCTCATCAAAACGGACCAGCCGTCTAGGACCTTCCAGCACATCGATGATTTCCGCTCCAGGTCCATTGTCAATGGTAAGTCTACGTCCGATGTACAAACCTTTCCCCCCGCCCAAAGCCGTCCACAAGTGTGATCCTTGTTTCTTCAATAAGAGCAATTCAGCTTTTCCACCACCAGGTTGCTTATGTGCATAGATTCGCGCTGGGATAACCCTGGTTTCATTGATAACGATAAGGTCACCAGGACGTAAAAAACGGTCAATTTGCCAGAAACGAACATTCTGGATGGATTGATCTTGGCGATTTAAAACCAGCAGCCTGGATTCATGGCGGGGAGAAACCGGTGACTGTGCGATTTGTTCTTTAGGCAGGTCGTAATCGAAATCAGCTGTCAGCATGGTTGAACCAACCACCCTTAAAATAGCTTCTGCTGGGAGCTGTCAGGATGAAAATCCAGGCCGAGGTGATCATAAGCCATTCGAGTTGCCTGGCGTCCCTGAGATGTACGCTCCAGGTATCCCAGCTGTAAAAGGTAAGGTTCCACAACATCCATAATCGTATCCGGCTCTTCACTTACCGAAGCCGCAATCGTGTTCAAACCCACAGGTCCACCACTGTATTTCTCAATCACACATAAAAGCACGCGTCGATCAAGGTCATCCAAGCCCTGTTCATCGATATTTAACAAATCCAGGGCTGCTTCTGACACGGCATCAGTGATCTTACTATCTGCTCGTACCTGTGCATAATCTCGAACACGCCGCAGCATCCGCAGTGCAACCCGTGGAGTCCCTCGGGCACGGTTGGCAATTTTTGCTATGCCCTCTTCTGAATAATCAATTCTTAACAGCTCAGCACCACGCTGTGCAATTTCAATCAGCGAGTCGATATCATAGTAATCCAATCGGTAAGTTGCACCAAATCTTGCTCGTAGTGGGGATGTCACCAATGCCAGACGCGTCGTCGCACCCACCACGGTGAAAAGGGGTAATTTCAACCGGATTGAACGTGCAGCTGGCCCCTTTCCAATCACAATATCCAGTGAAAAATCCTCCATCGCCGGATAGAGTACTTCTTCCACTACTCTTCCCAATCGATGGATCTCGTCGATGAACAAAATATCACCAGCATGCAAGTTTGTCAGGATCGCGGCCAGATCCCCTGCCCTTTCAATTGCAGGTCCAGAAGTGACTTTAATGCTTACACCCATTTCATTAGCTAAAATATGTGCCAGCGTCGTTTTACCCAGGCCAGGTGGGCCGTAGAATAAGACGTGATCGAGGGATTCTGAGCGCAGTTTTGCTGCCTCTATCAGTATTCTCAGGTTCTCTTTGATTTGCACCTGGCCGATCATTTCCGAAAGCGTCGTTGGCCTTAACGCACGGTCAAATTTGTCTTCAGGGCGTCGCTCACCATCCAGGAAACGTTTATTATTTTCTGCCATCATAGCCTCGATTATACCCGAACAATATCCTTCTCCTGGAGATTGTGCATTGTAATTTAATATAGGAAGGCAAATCTAATTAAATCCAACCTGGTTTGTGATAAGAAATTATGTTAGTGGGAGTGTTTGCCCAATACCGATACACCCAGTTTCCTGAAAATCGCTGATACATGTGTTAGGGCAAAGTAGTAATGTCCTATTCCAGAAAAGTTAAAATGTCCTAATGGATGTAATAAGACATTTGTTGTTCGCGAACAACAAATGGTGTAAAAAGGTGGACATAAATAAAATATGAGTTATAATATATTCGTTTTATTAGGAAAATTATATGCGTAAAGAATTAACTCGACGCCAAAAGCAATTTCTCGGTAAATTCCTTGATATCTATCAGGAATCTGAAGAGCCAATTCATTATGTCGGATTGGCGAAGCAGCTTGACATTGGCAAAATCACAGCATATGAGATGTTGAGATTGCTAGAAAAGCGAGGTTTGGTTAAGGCGGAATACCACCTCCCACCCGGCAACCGGGGCCCTGGGCGCTCGGAAGTGTTTTTCCGGCCAACCAAAGAAGCCACCCTGCTTTTTGATCAATTATCAGGAAGTACTGCCGATATTGAGGAATGGAAAATAGTAAAGCAGCACATCTTGAAGGAATTACATGATGGAGAAGCGGGGGGTTATGAAACCTTGCTGAATGATCTATTAATCAGAATCCCCGAACAGCGCTCACCCTTAATCTTTATGACCGAGATGATTACAACAATCATCCTGGCACTCACTCCGATCAAGAAAGCTGTGAAAGATAAAGGTCTTCTAGACCGCCTGAGCAGGATTGGCCTTCCAGGGGAAGTTGGATTGATCGCCTTGGCCGGACTTGGTGCAGCTCTCTCCTTGGTAGAGGATGTAAATTTAAAGATCTCAACTTTATTAATGCAACAAAGCGGAAAGTACCAGGAGATGATAGCACGACTTAGTGAAGAAAAAAAGAAACAACTGACCGATTTTACCCGCGATGTTATAAAAATAGTAAAAGGATAATTTTTTTATACAATTCTTTCGTATTTTTCGGAAAATATGGTTTGTAATGTAGAAAGAGAATTATTGAAATTGATGAGGTTTACTGATGTTTTTTCAATGTGAACCTTAAATAATTAATAAA
>CAYTXE010000030.1:0-23311 GCA_964441045.1 uncultured Candidatus Brevefilum sp. | reverse complement strand
GATTTTCGATATATCAATAGAGCCGGGTTGAGGAAAAGTTATATGAGACAGTCGCGTTCACTTATCCTCCACGCGCCTGGCGAGCGAGGTACACCGCGATGGAGCCTGCCACTGCCGCGTTGAGCGAATCGATCTGCCCTTGCATGGGCAGACGCATCAGGAGATCACATTTATCTCGGACAAGCCGGCGCAAGCCGCTTGCTTCGTTTCCAATGATCAATCCAATTCCGCCTTTGAGTTCGATTTCTTGAGGTGTTTGTGCCTGTGGGCTATCTTCCAACCCTATCATCCATCCCCCAGCGTCCTTCAGTCGATCCATTGCCTGGGCGATATTGTGCTGTGCGATCCGCAATAACTCAGTTGCGCCAGAAGAAGCATTGACGACTGCGGGTGTGATAGATGCAGCATGTGCAAGGGGAAGGATAACGCCGTGTACGCCAAAGGCTTCTGCTGATCTTAGCAGTGTTCCCAGGTTCTGAGGATCCTGGAGTTGATCCAGGAGCAGGATAAAGATTGCTTCGTTTCGAGATTGAGCAAAGTGAATGATTGATTCAAGATTGCTATATGGATAACCACCTACGTTAATGGCAACAGCCTGGTGGTGTGGGTCTAAATCATCCAGAAGATATCGTTTGACATATTTAATGGGTTTTTGTTGAGAACGGGCGATTTTGATGATGTCGGCTAAACGCCCTTGTTCTTTAACGCCCTGTGCAACCCAAAGGTGATTGATCTGCCTTCGTTGTGCTCTGAGAACTTCGAAAACGGGATTTCGTCCAGTGATCCATTCGGTCAAAGGCTACCCCCAGTGCCAGCTTGACCCACCCGGAGTGTCTTCAATTACAACGTCCAGGGCTGCCAGCTCATCCCGTATTCGGTCGGATAGTGCATAGTTCTTTTGTTTGCGGAGCTCCTGGCGAAGTTCAAGGAGGAGCTCGATAAATGCATCGGCCTTGGTTTCGCCTTTTTCCTTACCGGTTAATTGCAAGCCTAAAACTCCTGTCAACTCTTTGAAGGTTTGTTGTGCAGCAGCCATTTCAGGATCTGTGGCACCATTCGAGCGTGCCTGGTTGATCATCCGTGCCAGGTCAAAAATTTGACCCAAAGCCCCTGCGGTATTGAAATCCTCATCCATGGAGTCAATAAATCCTTGCTGGGTTGCTTTAATTTGTAGGCTGAGATCATCCAGGATCTCTTTTGGTGCGCCTTTTGCGTCTGGCATGGCGGGTCGTTTGGCAGAGAGCAGGCGATCGAGCGCGCGTTCGTTCGCTTCAATAACTTCCTCGTTGAAGGTGAGGGGGCTGCGGTAATGAGAACTGATGACTATCAATCGCATCACATCACCGGGGTGATCCTCGGTGAATGATTTGATTGGGATCAGATTACCAGTAGATTTGGACATCTTTTCCCCTTTAAGCTGAAGCATACCGTTGTGCATCCAATATCGGGCGAAAGGTTTGCCGGTGATCGCTTCAGTTTGAGCGATCTCATTTTCATGGTGTGGGAAGATCAGGTCATTTCCGCCGCCATGGATATCGATTTGCTGACCAAGGTGGTGGAGGTTCATTGCGGAGCATTCAATGTGCCAGCCCGGTCTTCCGGGACCCCATGGGCTTTCCCATGCGGGTTCCCCAGGTTTGGCAGATTTCCAAACCACAAAATCCATCGGGTTTTCTTTGCGTTCATCAACTCGAATGCGGCTGCCTGCTTTCATGTCTTCAAGTTTACGACCTGAAAGTTTGCCGTAATCAACAGATTTTTCGACTCTGAAGAAAACATCACCATCAACTTCATATGCTGCGCCAGCTTCAACCAGATGGGTAACCATCTCGATGATCTTGTCAATTTCATCAGTGGCTCGTGGGTTAATTGTGGCTGGCATGATATTCAATGCTTCAAGGTCTTTCTTGAATTCATTGATATATTTTTCAGCAAGTTCAATAGGTTCCACCCCAAGACGATTGGCACGATCAATGATTTTGTCATCCACATCGGTGAAATTCACTACGTAATGGACATCGTACCCACGGAATAGAAGGTAGCGCCTGATCACATCAAAAACCAGGGCGGACATGGCATGCCCTACATGAGCGCTGTCATAAACTGTGGGTCCGCACACATACATCCGAACTTTACCTTCTTCGATCGGTTTAAAATCGGTTTTTTTACGTGATAAGGTGCTATAGACTTTTAAAGTCATCTTGTGGAACCTCCTGAAGGGTTGTATACGGAGGGATCAAGCATTTTCAGGTTTAGCAAAAATCATCCGACCAGCTGCGGTTTGCAGGACCTTGGTAACCGTGATGCGTAGCGACTTCCCGATATACTTATTCCCGTTCTCAACCACAACCATCGTACCGTCTTCCATGTAGCCGACACCTTGCCCAAATTCTTTTCCCTCCTGGATTATTTTCAGTTCGAGAGTTTCACCAGGCAGCAGAATCGCCTTGACTGCATTAGCCAATTCATTGATATTGAGGATGGACACACCTTGCAGTTCGGCCACACGATTGAGATTGTAATCA
The DNA here is from genome assembly GCA_964441045.1 of uncultured Candidatus Brevefilum sp. Taxonomy (GTDB): domain Bacteria; phylum Chloroflexota; class Anaerolineae; order Anaerolineales; family Anaerolineaceae; genus Brevifilum. The sequence goes on along the minus strand of CAYTXE010000030.1, from coordinate 20,786 downwards.
TTGGTCAGGATGGGGCAGTTAAGCTGACGTGCCAGTACGATCAGTCTTTCGTCAACCTCACGAACGCCTTCCACATCAATATCTGAGATGGTGACAGGTATTGATTCATCCTTTTGTAATTCCGACAGTATCTCCATTCCCCTTCGACCACGCTGTCGGCGCAAGTTGTCAGCGGAGTCGCTAACATACTGGAGTTCATTGAGTACAAATCGTGGGATCAACAGCCTGCCAGGTATGAACCCTGTCCGTGCGATATCTGCAATCCGCCCATCGATGATCGCGCTGGTGTCCACTAAAATTCTTTGCGAATCTTGCAGTTCTTTGTTTTTTTCTTTGTCTGCTGACTTTCCACCAACTTTTGGAAATAAGTTAAACACATTTTTAAGCTCCTTTTGACGAGCAACAAAGAGAACAACGCCCAGGTAACCAAAGAGCAGGACAAAAACAAATGGTAAAATGCTTCCGAAGGGAGCGGGGAGAAGTGAAATTGGGTACGCGAGTAGCGCACTTAAGATTAAGCCAACGCCTAAGCCAATCAAGCCAGAAACGAGGGTTTGTGCAGATACATTGCTTAAATTCTTTCGTATAGCTTTAATTGGCCTTATGGAAATCCATGGTGCGATTAAAAAACCCAAAAATCCGACCCCTAGGGTTGTGATAACTTGATAAACTATGAGTGAATTTTGGCTGGTAGGCCAGATCTCCTGAATGAGCAAACTGAGGGGTTCACCCAAAAAAACACCTATAATTCCAAAAATAACAAGACCAATAATCCGAATAATAAGATCAATAGACATATAATTGCGCTCCTTTTAAGGTACAAAAAACCGGGAATAATTTCTGATAGAATGATAACATGTGGATATATATTAGTCAATTTAAATGATTGATTATTATAAATTATTTACAATTATTACGATTTGTTCATCTTTCTTATATAATTGATGTTAAAAATAAAAATAATTCTTCTAGAAAACTTAAGTGAAGTAAATGATGGACTTAAAACCTGACACGATTTTGCATGAACGTTACCGGATAATCAAAGAACTGGGGCAGGGTGGGATGGGATCCGTTCATTTGGCCTGGGATCAAACCCTGGGAATCCAGGTAGCCGTAAAAAGGAATTTTAATCCAGCGTCTGATAGCGTAACGCAATTTATGAAAGAAGCCCAGCTATTAGCTGCTTTACGGCATCAGAATCTTCCCCGGGTGACAGATTATTTCCTGATTGGCGATGAACAATACCTGGTTATGGATTACATCTCTGGAAACGATCTTGACCAACGCCTTAATGAAGAGGGAGCCCAGAAAATTGAGGATGTTCTCTCTTGGTGTTCTCAGTTGAACGATGCCCTAACCTATATGCATAACCAGGATCCACCCGTGATCCATCGGGATATTAAACCCGCAAATATTAAACTAACAGCTGAAGGCAAAGCAATCCTGGTTGATTTTGGTATCGCAAAGGCAGATAGTGTTCAAGCAGTGACAGCAACGGGCGCTACAGGCTACACACCAGGTTATGCACCACCTGAACAATACGGGCAGGGGCATACAGGACCTTTTTCTGATCAGTTTTCGCTGGCTGCAACATTATATGCGCTCTTAACGGGCAGGAAGCCAGCGGATAGCATTGAACGAGTTCTTGGGAAAGCGGTCATTACCCCCGTTTGTGATATAAACCCACTCGTACCGAGAAACATTTCAGATGCGATTTTGAAGGCCATGTCGCTGCAAACATCAGAGCGGTTCATATCGGTTCATGCATTTAATAAAGCAATGGAGAATCCTGCTTTTTGTTTGACATCGCAGGAAAAAGAAGCAATCTCAAATACTACTGCAAAAAATGATGTTTCTCCACCTCGTTATGTCAACCAGTCATCGCAGGGTACATTGCAAGAACCTGAAAAGCGAAAAGGCCGAAAGCGGAATACTATTCTAATCATCTTAGGCAGCCTGGTTGGTATTTTTACATTTATGGCTTTGTTATTCATTTTGTTTCCCCCTAGAAATTTTATTGGATTGATCACCCGCAGGGAAGTTCAACCCCCAACAGATACCGCAGCGATTCCAGTTACTCAAACCCAGCACTTAGTTGCGCAGGTATCAACATTGGCACCTACTGAAACTGAGCAGGTTGTCTTGCAGGTTCCGACCGAGACAATCACTCCAGAACCCACATCCACAGAAATTCCTGAACTTGTCGGTCAGAGTGGCGTAATTGTATTTTCATCAGACCGGGGAGAAGGCACATATATCCAGATTTGGACAATGCGTGTCATTATTAATGAGGATGGGGACGTTACAGCAGATTCCTTTGAGCAGTTAACCTTTGATGAAAGCCACAAAGATCAACCCGTTTGGTCACCTGACGGATCAATGATTGTTTATGTTGCTCAAAGCAGCGAGCCGAATGGACAGGATATTTGGATCATGGATGCTGATGGGGGTAATCAAACCAATCTTACAAAATATCCTGGGGATGAGTTCGATCCAGAATGGTCGCCAGATGGCAGCCGAATTGTGTTTACACATCACTATCGGGATTCTGGCAGCAGTCCCATTCATGGCTTGGTGTGGATGAACGCTGATGGCACAGGCCGTGAGCGCTTAAGTGTGGATTATATTGAAATGGACCCAACATTCTCGCCGGACATGAATTGGTTGCTGTATGTTATTTCTGCTAACTCACACGATTTTTTATATTTCCGCTCTGCATATGATAACTTCCAATCACCAAGGAATTTTGATATCAGGGACTTATTCGGAAAATTAGGTGAAGTATCCGATCCATCCTGGAGCCCGAAGGGTAATCAATTTGCTTATACACGACATACAGGGGATCAAAGTGATATCGTTCTTGTTACTTATGAATCAATGCAACAAAATGGGCTTCGATTACCAAGCGAGTATGTACTGACTGATACACATGTGGACACTGATGCAGCCTGGTCTCCAGATGCACGCTGGTTGACATTTTCTTCTTCACGGGATTTTGGTGACCAGGAGGTTTATATTATGACCACTACAGGTCGACCGCAGGTCAATCTGTCGGCTTCTCCCGGAGTGGATCGGTCACCGAGTTGGAAACCATTCATAGATATCAACCAGTGAACAACAGGTCATTAGACAAACGAAAATCTAGGTAAAATCAAAAATTCCAGTGGTTATTCATAACTCTGGGATTTTATGGTTGATTCAAGGTCATTTCCAATAGAGCTGGCTCTACGATTTCACTGAAGTTATGGGGGTGGTGGGGTATTGGCAGGAGGACGGTTTTTCTTGTATTGAAGGTTGTGTTGAACCGGCGTGCCTGCTTCTGGATTGAGAAGAATACTCAATTGAGCCAATGCTTGTGCATCGTACGTGCGATCCCCACATATGTCGCAGATCCAGGCGGGGAAATTTGGGACGGTAATCAAGTCATTTCCCAGCCAGGTCATGAAAGTAGCTGAGCGAAGCCGTTTTCTTCCCCCCTGGCAGGATAAACACGGTTGTGTTGGTGATGAGTCCTTCAAGCTTTCGTGTTTTATGTTTCTTCTCCGAGATTGGTCTCTTTGAGTGTGATTTGATGATCAATCATGTTCCATTGTATCATCATTTATATCATTAATATTGAACAGCTTGTACCACATCCGGGCTGTTCAAAAGAGTGGCCTCTGATAATGGCCAATAGATCAGCAGCGCCCGTCCAACGATATCATCTTGCGGTACAAATCCCCAAAGGTGGGAATCACTGGAATTATTGCGATTGTCTCCCAAAACGAAATATTTGTCAGGCGGCACAATCCATTCACCCAAATAATTTGGGGAAGCAGCGATATATGATTCATAAAGGGGTTGATCATTCACATAAACGACGCCTTCTGATACACGCACTTCATCACCGGGTAAGCCGATGATCCGTTTAATGTAATCAAGATCAGAAACCCCTGGCGCATGAAACACAATGATGTCACCAATGGATGGTTCACCCAGCTTGTAAGCAACACGGTTGACTAAAAGGAAATCTCCAGGCTGCAGGGTTGGTTTCATGCTAACGTTTTCCACCCGAACCCGAGCCGAGAGAGCGTTAATTGCAAAAAATAACACTAACGCCAGCAGGATCGTTTCGGCTGTATCGATAACAAATCCAAGGCAGCCAGATTGTTTTTTTCTGAGGGTCGGTTGTGAATTGGTGCTTTCTGATTCTTGCGTTGATTGCAGATTTTCTAACATTGTTTTGACGACTTTTTATGAGCGAAATGTTGATTGATTATATTGCATTTTATAGTTCACTGTAAGTCATTCTCTCCGTTTTTTAAGAACCAGCCTGATAGGTGTGCCAATGAAAGGGTAATGATTTCGAAATTGATTTTCGATATAGCGCAGATAAGTGAAGTGCACCAGTTCAGGGTTGTTGACATAGAGCAAGAAGGTCGGTGGATCGTTGCGAACCTGTGTCCCATAATAAATCCGCAAAGCGCGCCCGGTTCTTGAGGGCGCGGGATGCATATCCTGGGCTTTTTGAATGATTTTGTTAACTTGAGAAGTTGAAAGCCGGACAAGTCGTTCTTCTTGAACACGCAAAGCCAATGGTAAAACTTTGTCTACCCGTTGACCAGTCTTGGCACTGATGAAAATCATCGGAACATAGTCCATGAAGTTCAATTCCTGCCGGATGTGTTCTGTAAACTCGTTGATTGTGAATGTGTCTTTTTCGATCAAATCCCACTTATTGACCACGACAACAGTGCTTTTCAGGGCATCCTTGATATAACCGGCGATATGCGTATCTTGTGACGTTATGCTGCTGGTGGCATCAATGATCAGGATGGCAACATCTGCCCTTTCAATGGCATTCATACTGCGGATGACGCTATATTTCTCAACACCACGGGTGACTTTCCCGCGGCGTCGGATGCCGGCTGTGTCAATCAATGTCACTGGTACATCGTTGAATTCTAATTTTGTATCCACTGCATCACGCGTTGTGCCGGGAATATCACTGACAATAGCACGCTCCTGCCCGACAATTTTGTTCAGCAGACTCGATTTGCCGACATTGGGCTTTCCGACAATGGCTATTTTTACTGAGGTATCCTCTTCGAGGTCTTCTCCCATAGCTTCGATGTGGCGAATGACTTCATCGAGGATATCCCCTGTGCCTGTGCCGTGCAAGGCGGATATCGCGTAAGGTTCTCCTATCCCGAGCTCATAAAATTCTGATACCGTTTGCTGGACTTTTGCGCTCTCTGCTTTGTTGACTGCCAGGATGATGGGAGGGAGGAATTTTCCATTTTCTCTGCGTTGTTTCCGTCTCAGGAGATCTGCGATTTCATGATCTGCAGGAGTAACGCCTGCCTGCCCATCAACGATAAATAGGATTACATCGGATTCCAACATGGCAAGTTCAGCCTGTTGGCGGATTTGTTTGATAAAATCTTTGGATCCAATTGAAAGCGGGGTTTCCCCTTTGCCTTTGTTGGGGTCAATACCACCGGTATCCATGACATAGAAGAAATACCCACTCCATTCAGCTTCGGCTAAAAGACGATCGCGAGTTGTGCCCGGCACTTCATCCACAATCGCAAGGCGTTCACCTGTAAAGCGATTGAAGAGGGTGCTTTTTCCAACATTAGGCCTGCCCACCAGAGTTACAATAGGTTTTGACATCGGCAGGCATTATACCTCAAATGCAATTTGCGTTTTTAACCAGAAGGTTGACATAGTGTGTTAAGTGTGTTTTGACATTGAAAAATAGAAATCACACACCCAGCTTATAACTTTGTCAATCTAATGAATTAAAACAGCAAAGGGTGGATTAAAGAACCTCATTAACTCACAAAGATATATCAGGGTGTTGCAGTGGGTGCAGGAGTTGGCGCTGTGGTTGGCGTAGGCCGAGGTGCTCGATTTGGATCCAAGACTTCGATTGTGACCTCCAGTGTATTTGGCAAGATGGCGTCCACGCTGACAGCTTCGTTGTCAAGTAAGACTTCCGGTGCCAGCTGGTATGTGCCTGGACCACGATCTGTCAGGTCAATTACAACGGATAAAGTGGCAGGATTCAGCTCCTCAAGCATACTTAATGGGCCTGACAAGAAAACATCTACAGATTCAGGCGAGATGAAAGCTTCCAGATCTTCCAACAACCCCACAGTTTGTACCGGAATATTATTGAAGCTGATACTGCTTTGGATGGGTTCTATCCCAATTTGAACGGTAACATTCTGGCTTCCGACGGCATTGATGCCTTCTGGGAGGTTCAAGGTGACCCGGATATCCATATTCTCGTTTGCTCCGTTCAGGTTGATGGGTGTGGTCTCGATAAATCCTGGCACACTTTCGACTAATTCTGGATCTGATGAATAGATCGTAACGGTTGGAGGCATTGAAAAGATATTGGTTAATCGATAGCCAGCGGCGATCTGACCACTTGTGACGATCTTTACCACAACGGTTCGATAACCACCGCGCTGAGTCACAGGGATGGTCACCTGGATGCTGTCAGGGTTGAGCATGATCCCTTCAACTGCCAATCCTTCAGAATCGATCGCTTTCAGGTCAATTGTTCGTTGAATGTCCTCAGCCACATCCACGATGCTAACTTGCCCAACTACCTGGTCGACGGTTTCGATCAAAGTCTCTGCACCAGTGACAGTTGTATATTCATCACTCAATTCAGGGGTCTGCACTTCAAAACCAATAGCGGGATTGCCGATCATTATAAGTTGGATAGGATAGGTTTTGGTGACGAGGGCTTCCAACTTGATAAGGATTGACAAAGGATTAACCTTGACCACTTCAGCAGGTGATAAGCCGAGATTTACCTGGGGGGTGAGCGTATGCACACCTGCATTGAGACCAGATAGATCAAGTGAAACATTGATGAGGTTGGTTTCGTTCTCGAGTTGGTCGAGAATGGAGGAAGGTGCACGTATCGAAATTGAAACTAGTTTTGATACATCGTTAACGACCATCAGGCTTGGATCTAGTCCGATGATTTCCATTTCAAGCGCGTTAGGATAGGTTCGGGTTTGTGTGGGATCTGCCTGGTTCACCGCGATTATCCAAACAGCAACAGCGAAAACCAATGCTGTTAACAAAGATGGCATATGTTTTAGAAGTTTGCGTAAGAATTTCATGGTTTCCCCCCATTATTTTGGTCAGGTCTTTTAGGGGTGAATAAGTTCAGCAATCTTAAAAGCAGATTCTTTCCGCTGGGGAATTCTACTGGTTGGAAGAAGGCATGCAGTGTGTTTTTAAACCGTTCCATGTTCAACCGACGGATAAGTTTTCCATCTTGAGCGATAGAGATACTGCCGGTTTCTTCTGAAACTACAACAGCTATGGCGTCGCTAACTTCAGAAATACCCAATGCTGCACGGTGGCGCAACCCCATCGTTCGATCTTGAGAGCTGTTGAGAACGCCGCTTGCAGAGAGAGGCATAACACTTGAAGCTGTCACCACCCGATTATCCACGATGATAACCGCACCATCGTGCAAAGGCGTGTTTGGATAGAAAATTTGCATCAACAATTCAGGCGTAACCTCTGCATTCATGGGCACACCTGTTTGAGTATATTCCCCAAGGCCTTGTATCCGCTGAATTACTATCAGGGCACCATGATGACGTTCAGATAGCCGTCCGCAAGCCTTGACAACGGCATCAAGGGTATCTTTGAACTCTTCTCTGAAAACGCTCCTGGTTCTGGAAAAAAAGTCGACGTTGCCTGCTCGGCCTACCCTTTCAAGCGCACGCCGAATTTCAGGAGCAAAGATGACCGGTATCGCAAAAATCAAAGCGGGAAGAACAGAGCTGATCAGCCATGAAAAAGCAGGAAGGTCCACAAGGCTGATCACCAAAGCCAGCAAAACAATGATGAATATCACCCCACGAAGCAGCACCAGGGCTTCAGTATCCCTCAACAGCAGTAAGATGCTGTAAAAGATCGCTGTAACCAGGATGATATCGAGGACATCTGTCCATCCGAATCTTTGAAAAAGAAAAATTATGTCGTCAATAAAATTTGTCATAGGTTTTCATTCAAAATCACAGAAAGGGTATTTCCGCTTTCCAAGGGGTCGGACAGCTTCTTGACCCACAAGCGTGGTTCCCGATCGGTTGTGATTTTTCCTGCCGCTTGTTGCCAAGCGGTGTACACAAGTTGATCTTTATGATGTTTTTTATAGCCAGCTGTTGACATCCGCATTCCAGACTCATGAACCAATTTCTCGCTAAGAAGCAGTATCTCACTTTGTTTCAACTCGGCATCCTTCTGAAAAGCATCAAATATGATAGTAGGAGAAGTTTCCAGGAGGGATACTGGGATGATATTCTTCAACGTAGCGGTGAAATTCCAATTCTCCCAGATGATGATTGCTGTCAATTGACCCTCAAAGAACAAGGGGAAAAACACATGGGAACCCAGATTCTCGTAGAGCTTGGGTGAATTCATCTCAGTGTATGTCTGCCAGAAGGATTCCAGTTGTACCCGAGGAAGCTCTCGAGGGGATTGGTAAGTCCACTCTGAAAAATTATTAAGGTTCTGAGGTTCAGAAGTATTATTTAGATAAATTGTATCATTAAGTGCCTGCTGCACTTGCCGCCAGGTGGAAAAGAAACTCCCTTCCGTATTGATCACAACGTCGGCCTGGGCTATTTTCTCGTCTTGATGTGGCTGGGTCGCAACTCGAAGTTTGGCCTCACGACAAGTCATGTTTCTGATGTGTATGAGACGTTCCAATTGTAGATCGGCAGATGCGTGACTGACCCAAATTGTGTCACAAATATCACCTAGTCTGGATTCAAGTAGTTTGATAGCCTCAATCACAACCAAGGGACAAACAGATTGATTCACCCGGATATGTATCGCTTCAATAACAAAGGGATGAACCAGCTTCTCGAGTGTTAATAACGATTCAGGGTCATTAAATACAATTTTTCCTAATTTCCTGTGAGAGATTGATCCATCTTTCGAAAGAATATTATCTCCAAAGGTTTCAACAACTGCCTGGAAAGCTGGACCCCGGGGATAGATCATCCTGTGGGCTAACTCGTCCGCATCAATCCCCAAGGCTCCGGAATTTACCAACATCCGGCGAAGAACACTCTTACCGGTGGCGATATTTCCGGTCACTCCGATGATTTTTGCATCATTATTCATTTTGAACTGATCCCAAATTAAAGTATACCTCATTTCATTTTTACTCAATTTTGCGCGGTGCTATAATTTACAATATGTTTCTTGATCTTTTAGCACAAGCAGCCGAAGAAAATTGCCAATTGAACCCCTCAGAAACGCTTTTGGTGGGGGTATCTGGTGGCGGGGATAGTGTTGCATTAATGATTGGTTTGCACACACTTGGATTTAACCTTGTGGTGGCGCATCTGGATCATGGCTTGCGATCAGAATCTTCTCAGGATGCTGACTATGTCGAATCTTTAGCGCAGAGGTATTGTATGCCATTTGTGCACGAGCGGATTGATGTTGGATATTTTGCCAAGAAGAATGGGCAATCTTTGGAAGAAGCTGCACGGCATGTGCGGTATAAATTTTTATTTAACCAAGCACGGGCAAATAAAGCCCAGGCTGTTGCCGTTGCCCATCAAGCCAATGACCAGGTTGAAACGATCCTCATGCATTTTATTCGTGGTGCTGCTCTTGCCGGCCTGTCCGGTATGGCTTACCGGCAGGTTTTGCCGATGTGGGACAGCAAAATCCCCCTCGTCCGGCCGCTGCTAGGGGTTTGGCGTGAAGTGATCAATGAATACTTGGCAGCGCTTGATGTGACACCATGTATAGATCAAAGCAATCAGGATACGACTTATTTTAGAAACAGGCTCAGACATGAATTGATCCCTGATTTGGTGACTTATAATCCAGCAATTCGCCAGGCGATTTTACGTATGTCGACTGTATTGCGAGAAGAGGATCAATTTCTGCAAGGATTGGCGGATGAGGCTTGGGGTAATTGTTTCCTCTCGAAAAATGATAAATTTGTCGAACTCCATCTATTGAAGTTTGTTCAAATGGAAAAAACCTTACAACGCAGGGTTTTAAGGCATGCCATCACTATGCTGCGACCTGATATTCGAGATGTTGGATTTAATGTCGTAGAGCAAGGGCTGGTATTTGCAACTGAGCATTCGAAAAATGGGCAGATAGATCTGGTCGCGCGCTTGAATATCGCGATTTTGGGGAATATCCTGATCATCAAGACCTGGGATGCTGATCTCCCGGATTTGAATAAACCACTGCTGCTGATGTCTTCCACAAAGGAGAAATTGGATGCCGATCATCCGGTTCAGCTTCGCCATGGATGGCAATTGATCGCGGAAACCATTCAACACCCCTCAGGAGATTTTTGGGAATTATTCAAAGAAATGGATCTCAATGAAGCCTGGTTGGATTATGATCGATTGATCCTGCCTTTGACCGTTCGTGGACGCCAAAGGGGTGATTCTTGGCAACCCCTTGGAATGTCAGGGCACAGCCAGAAATTGCAGGATTTTTTCATTAATGAGAAGGTCCCTGAGCACATTCGTGATATTTGGCCGCTTGTCTGTTCAGGGAAAGAGATCGCATGGGTGTGCGGTTTGCGACCTTCAGAAACCTATAAGGTTACTGAAAAAACGCAGCATATCATGCAGCTGCGTTTGGTCAAAGTTGGGGATTAACACCTGCTCTAATTAAATACCCAGGATTTATTAAGTTGTGGGGTTTTATGTGCCCTTACGAGTCCGATGGTGGTTCTTGTAGAATATTAATACCTTGTTGTAGGGCAAGCGTTCGTAACTTCCGTTGAACTTCTCGGAATTGGATTTTTGATATACCGAGTTTTTGGCGGATTTTCTCCTGTTCACTGCCATTGATCAGATCCATTAAGACACTCGTCCACCGGCACATACCAAAAGAAATTCGTTTTTCTAGACTGGATGCTTCAGTAATATCTTCCAGGATGTATTCCATGCGGCGAGCAGTCCAAGGGAAGAGTCGTTCTTCGGGTTCGTACTGGGTGACATATTCATTAAATGCTTCGATCCATTCTTTGGAAACGGGAATTTTCCGCTCTTTATATCGATAACGCGGATCGGTATAACGAATGAAAACATAGGCATTGTCCTGGTCTTCTAGGGAAAGATGGTTGAGCCCGATGCTTTGACATTCGCTTTTTTTAATTCCAGTTTCCAATAGCAGCTTCAGCAGGGTAAAAGGACGAGAATCTGGTTGATCTGCCTCACGGAGGGAAGAAGCTGTTTCCAGTGCTATTCTTACTTCAGTTTGAGTCATCACTTTTGGAAGTGGACTGGTGACAGATCGCTGAACGAGTTTATCAGCAGGATTGATCAGGAGTACACCACCATTTTGAAGCCAACGAAAAAAACTCTTGACGGATGTGATCCGCCTTGCCAGGCTTTTTGGACTGCAGGGTACTCCGCGTTCATTTTCCAGCCAGTTGGTGAATTTATCTAAGTCTTGCAGTTTTATCTCACCGAGGGTGATGTCGGGAGCCAGAAATGTGTCCAGCAGATTAAGATCCGCAATGAAAGCTTTGATCGTATACGGGGAACGCCCCTGGTCATTCAGGAATATCTTCCAGCCTTGGATAGCAGGTTGAAGAAGTGTACTCTCAGATAAATGAGCAGGTGTAAGTGTGTTTTCAGTCGGTTGATTGGTCATAAACCCTCACAAGACGATAATTCGTGTAGTCAGATGATAATTATAGTTTAGATTAAACTGTTGATCTTGTCAATTCCCACTACTTAAGTGTTAGCGCTTCAACCATCAACTCACGGATCCCATCAATATCAGGGACCAGAACCTGAGCGCCTTGCCAGGTTATCCAATCATATGCAAGATCGTAATCTACAACATAATTTCGGATATCTCTGTTTTCCTTGATCTTGCTGGCTAAGGGCAGGAGAGGGACAACGTCTCCCAAACCAATATCCGTCTGAACGTAGGTGGTGTAAGCGTTATACAAATCTGTGACACGCAATATCACATCCAGGCTCATCAAGCGGTCAAAAATCGCCTCGATGACTTCCTGTGCTCGCCGAGTTCGGTCGATATCATTTGTGGAGTAGCGCGATCGTGCATACCACAACGCGAGATCCCCATTCATGTGAACAAGGCCCGGCCCAACGCTGCAAACGCCGCTTGCATTTATTGACCGATCACAGCTGTCAGTCAGGTTTTGCTTGGTTTGCACATCAATCCCACCGAGATTGTTGACCACAGTTACGAAACCAGTGAAATCAACCAGGATGTAATTGTCAGGTCTAACGCCAAAGTTTATTTCAAATGTATCCGCCAGGAGGTCAAAACCGCCATTAGGGAAAACCACATTGATGCGATTCTCTCCCATGCCGGGAATGTTTACGAAAAGGTCTCGTGGGAAAGAGATAGCGCTCACGAAACCATCTTTCGGATTCAAAGATACCCACACAATGATATCTGTACGAAAGCCACCTTCATGGGGTCGCATGTCGGATCCTAATAAAAGGATATTCACCTGACCTTTTGGCTTTGACAATCGCTTCAGGGTTGAGGTTGGCGCAATCCCGGGGATGTTGTCAGGGGCGGGTGTTGAAAGAGGTGCTGCTTCAGGATTGGCGTATGCGTTAATATGATCACCGGCAGGTTGAAAAGGTGTTGCCGTTGGGGTTGTGTTTAGGACCATCTGAGTTTGCACAGCATATGCTTGGGCAGCACTCATATTATCTCCAGATAATAATCCTTTGGCAAAAATAAAACCCAAAAGGCAAATCAAAACCAAAAATACCATCACGGTAAATACCTCGTATATCTTTGGTTTTCGTTTGTTCTGTTTCGTAGTCTTTACAGGTCGTCTTTTAGCCATGATGCTCACCTAATGCCAATGATTTATTATTTTGACTTATCTCGCTTAGTCGGTCTCTATTATAGTACATGAAATGAATCCTCAATCAATGATACGGACCGGCACCTGGATACGGAACGTTGTAAATACTTTTTTCTTACTCTTTAACCAGATCTTACCGTTGAGCAACCGGTTAGCGCTCACTGCGTCCCGAATGGATTTGATGCTCCCTATGCCAGGCAATGCATCACGATCTGTGTTGAACAAAACACGCTGCTCTGTTTGCGAAAGACCTTCACCAAAATCTGTTACATCAAGGATCAACATACCTGTTTCAAAGGAAAGCTTTAGACTCAGCTGAATCTTTCCACCTTCTTTTGAAGCTTGAATAGCATTTTCCATTAATCTAATTAAGGCGGTGTGCAGAATTTCAGGGTCTGTCTTGATCATCTGACGGCCATCCGGGTTGATGATTTCTAAATTCAGATGCTTTTGTTGAACTTGTGGAGCTGTTTGTAGTTTGATATTGGCAGCGATTGCATCAAGGCTTATTATTTTGGTTTCCATTGCCAGCTGGATTGGGTCAATTCGTTCAGATTTGGTTTCCAGTTCTTTGATTCTCGTGTTAGAAAGCATTAATTCTTTCTGAAGGTGATCTCTTTCTTTCGTTAAATGATCAATTTCCTTATGTAAATCCTGACATTTTGATGCATTACGCTTAAATTTAGCCGCTTGGTTGATGAGTGCACTAATTTCTTTTTGAAGCTGCTCAATTTGTTTGACTGTTGCTATCTTCTCTATCTGTAATCTTGCCTTCAGCTGCTTAATCGATGATTCCTTATTGTTTATCTCTAATTGCTTTTCGATAAGTACCTGTGTTAAGGTTTTCTTCTCGTCTTGAAGGCGATTTCTGTCAATTGTTGATTGATCCAATTCAGCATTTAGTCTTTCGCTTGAACGTTGGTAAAAAACAACCTCACTTAAGGTTCCTTTGATTTCATCGAAGAGATTGACTGTATCTTTACCCCAATGTTTAAATGTATATGGAGAAAGTAAGATAACGCCGCCAGCAAGTTGTTCATCAGCATAAGAAAGTGGATAAGCCAGCAGATTGCCTAAACTGGGCTGTCTCATCAGTGAAGTCAGGGTGGACGCATCAATAATATCAGAATCATTTCGCGAAAGCACCAGGCTTCTATTTTCTTGCCAGGCATCCATAATATGTTGTAATTCATCCTTCTCTAGGGTTCTTATGGGTAGAAACCTCTCCCGAATCAAGTCATATCCTGCAAGGAGTTGAATGTTTTCTGTTTTATCGGTTATTTTTGCCAGATAACACATATCTGCTGCAACACTAAAGCTGATAGCACGAACGGCTGCTTTGTATTTACTTTCAGGTGTTTCCTGTAAGGATATTTTTAACAACTGGTCCATCAGGGTCGGTTTGGTATCAACACGTTTTTCATTCTCAAGTCGTTTTACAGCTTCTTTTTTTGTCGAAAGTTTTCGAAAATTATTCCGAAACCGATGAATGAGAAAGAGCATCCATGGGAGGCTTAGTAATTGAGATAAGCGAACTGCACCCATTTGGAATGAGTTAGGATTCTGAAAAATAAGCTGCAAGCCCAAACCTGCAGCAAGCACAACAAGGATAGCTGCTGCCACAATCCATTGCTTCGGTCGAATTGTCATTATCACGATTAACCCAGCAAGGATCAAGATAAGGGAGCCATATTGCCAGATTATTATTAAACTTATAGAGTTAATTAGGTTGGCATCTGGCAGTAAGATGATCCATAGAAAAGAGCCCACACCAGCAAGAATCAATGTACTGGAAAGGAAAATAATCAAGCCATTGAATAGGAATTGGTCTCTCTCTACAAGGAAAGTCCATGTTAACCAGGCAATCATCAAGGTTCCAGCAAGGCACTCAATGATGGTAAAAATCATTGTTGTTTTGGTCAGGTCGTTTGGAGAGAAAAAACTGCTGATGTAAATGATGCTTAGCAGAAATAGCAGAATTCCACAACCGGTCATAACATGATGCACCACAGATCGGTTCTCAGTCTTCCTGAGCCTGCTTATCGCGATAACAAGAATCAGGATCAGAAACAGGCTGACGACCAGAAAAGAGATCAGGTCGCCGGGCGATTGCGTCAGAGTATTAAAAATGACTGAAAAATCGAATCCCATGTTTTTCTATCTACTGAAACAGATAATTGTTTTCTGTGTGATTTAATGCAAGTTACATTCCAGAATAGGGTTTAAGAGGGATGAAAGACAGTGTTAATGGTGTGTGTGTAGGGATCTTGATCAGTTGTGAATTTCAACCACCACCCCAGCATCTGCCCAATTATAGAGGTCTTCAGCTGCTTTGAGGTCCAGGATGATGCAACCATAAGAGGCAGGCGTCCCAAGTGTGCTAGCCCATAAGCGATGTCCATTTGATAACAGCGGCAGGCCGTGTATGCCATTCATAAAATCTGGCCAGGCTTCGTAAATCCCCATGAAGTGGGGCATATAAAGGTCCCAATTTGATGCATATGCATTGATTTCATGGGTTTGGATTTGGAAGGTTCCAGCCATTGTGGGCGAATCCGAGACACCAGTGCTGACGGGATAAGTGTCAATGATTTGCCCATTCTCAAAAACTTGCATTTGCTGTTCATTTATATCGATCTTAATGCGCTTATTGGGCACAGCTGGTAAGGGTAAAAGGATGTTTTTTGATGGTATCGCCAGATTCATGCCAGTTTTGAGGTTGTCGGTTGTCAGCCCAGGATTTGCGTCCATGATGTACCACATTGGGATACCTAACTTGAGTGAGATGGACCACAAACTTTCCCCTGGATCAACAAGGTAAGTTGTTGGAGAATGATGGACGGTGGAATGAATATTTTGATCTTCTTGCCACATAGTAATGATTGTATTCCAGTCTGGGATGTTAGATAGGAAACGCTCATCACCAAGCTCCCTTTCCCAAGCCTTAAACACACTCTCAACATCTTTGGGTGTATAGGATAATTGCACTTCATAGGTGTCAGGATTGACAGTCACCCAGGATCGCTTTTGCTCTAATGGGACGACCCAGCTAAAATGTTCGTCGGTGATCGGGTCATATGCTGAGGCTGTAAATTCTTGTGAAACAACTGCATCAATATCATCTAATACAGAATTGAGATCGCTTATTTCCGGTGAGATAGATTTATATTCGAGTGTTGCGGATTGAGTTGTAAGGTTCAGGAATGCGTTTACACGCAGGAAATTCAGTGTAGCGTCAATATCCAATGTCTGACCACTGACCCCTGGTTTAGTACCCCAACTATCGTTTTGATAGATAAGTTCGGCATCCTTTGCTGGTATTGTCATGCCTTTTGCAAGGGCCTCCAGGATTTCTATCGCAGCAGATTCATCGAAATAAAGCACAGGTAGGATTACTCGTTTTTCACCTCTTAGCGCGTTTTTCACATCCAATAGGGGATCTGCTCCCCTTCCTATGTTGTACGCTGCTTTGGCTGTTGCTGCTGGATCTACCCAATATCCAAGGTCCTTAGATGAAAACAGGAAAGTTGTATTGGGATTTTCGGATGAGACAAGCATCATTTGGCGATCCTGATTCCATAACTCATCAATCAATGTGATTGTTTCCTCTTGACTTTTCAATCCCACATCCTGTCCATAAACCATAACCCCGGGCAGGTTCAAGCGAAGAACCTGGAAGTAAACGATCACTGAACAGATCAACACCAGGGGGAGGATGATCAAGAATGCACCTAAACTCAACCAAATAGTGCCTCGATGTGTTTGACGATGTTTATTCTTTCTTGATGAAGCTTCTTGTTGTGATAAAGAGGTGTATTTCTGCATCAGGTTTCCTTATGGTTGAATTTTAACGCATTTTATAGACGGGTTTCTATTCTGGAATGTTCCTGTTTTGAGTGATGTTTTTTGAATGAGCGTGCACCCTTTATGCCAGTGTGAAAGGATTTTTGACCGTTCACGTTATAATTAACCAATATAGGACGGGTGCTGTGATCATCACTTGATATGTTCGTCCTGTAAGGTAAAAGGAATATTCTATGATATTGCGATTGTTTTTTTGGTATTTTGGCATCATAACCCTGGGTTGGGTGACTTTTCCCTTATGTTTCAGTCTCCTTTCCAAATTACATGATCGGGGGTATACGCTCAGCCGTATCCTCGGTTTGCTTCTTTGGGGCTTTGGTTATTGGCTGCTGGGTTCCCTGGGAGTGCTTCAAAACAAGCCGGGTAGTATTTTGTTTGTATTGGTTTTGCTTATCCTAATTAGTTTCGGGTTTGGGTGGAAAAAAAGACGGGAAATTTCGGATTGGATAAAGACACACCTTCGGTTGATCTTGATTAGTGAGATGGTGTTTACTGTTTCCTTTGCCTTTATGACCCTTGTTCGAGCTTCAGATCCATCTGCTACCGGGACAGAAAAACCGATGGAATTGGCATTTATCAATGCCATTTTAAAGTCAGAGAGGTTTCCTCCTCACGATCCATGGCTTTCCGGATACGCCATATCTTATTATCATTTTGGCTACATCCTGACAGGACTGTTGGCAATGGTGACCTTCACCAGCGGTGGTGTCGCATTTAATTTAATGCTGGTGTCCATTTTCGCCATGAGTGCGGTTGGTTCCTACGGGATATTGTATAACTTGTTAATTTCTTACCGTAAACAAATCCACATTTCGCTTGACAGCCTATCCTGGGCGTTATTTGGACCAATGTTTTTGCTTTTGATTAGTAATTTAGAGGGCGTTCTTGAGGTTCTGCACCAGGCGGGTGTGGGATGGGATATGGAGGTTGGTACCTCACGCTTTTGGCAGTGGGTGAATATTGATAGTTTACGAATTCCGCCTTCTCAACCTTTATCCTTGATTCCCCAGAGGTTTTGGTGGTGGTGGCAGGCCTCAAGAGTGATACAGGATATTGATCTTTTGGGTAATATCAGCGCTCTCTCTCCTATTGATGAGTTCCCGGCTTTCTCTTTTGTGTTAGGAGATTTACATCCTCATGTGCTGGTCATGCCTTTTGTTATGCTGGTTATTGGGCTGGCGCTGCAGATCTTCTGGGGAGGGATGGAAAAGGAGAAAAGTAATTCTGGTCTGGGTTGCCCATATCGCCTGGATATGTTCTTTATCCTGGCAATCACAATGGGGGGGATTGCTTTTCTGAATACCTGGGATCTGCCGGTTTATTTTGGGCTTATTATGTGTGCTTATTTTTTACAGCGATTAAGCAAGCGAGGCTGGCACTGGAACCGCTTAATTGAGCTTCTGTGGCTTGCTATTCCGTTGGGGATAATCTCGTTATTGTTGTATGCACCTTTTATATTCAGTTTTCAATCCCAGGCGGGCGGCATCTTACCCAATTTAATCTATCCAACTCGTGGGTTGTATTTATGGTTGATGTTTGGCACATTATTCATTCCAATTTTACTTTTCCTGATCCAGTTACAGAAAAAACAATTGCATGCTGAATGGAAAAGTGGCGTTCTGATTACCCTTTTTTTGGTGGCAGCCCTTCTGTTAATATCGCTCGGAATTGGATATGGGCTTAGCGAAACGCAACCCGGTCAGCAGGTGATCATTTCCCAGGGAGGAACCACATTTTGGGGGTTGCTGCCGTCTGCATTACTTCACCGCTTGCGTTATGGTGCCAGCTTGCTGACTTTGACTGTTTTGCTTGTGGTGGGTTTATCTTATTTGTTAGGGTTTGCAAATCCCCAAAATGATACAGCAGGTGTAAAAAGATCAATTCCCTTTGTGTTAATCCTTATCGTTCTTGGTGGGTTAATGGTCTTAGCACCGGAATTCGTGTATCTGCAGGATAATTTTGGTGCAAGAATGAACACGATCTTTAAATTCTATTACCAGGCCTGGATGTTGTGGTCATTAAGTGCAGCATTTGCGGCAGTTGTTGTGCTGAATAAAAGTGCTTTGATCTCGAAAATAATTTTGACCGTGTTCATCATCTTGGGTTTGATCTATCCCGTCTTAGCTTTCCCTGAAAAGACGAATGGATTTAATCCATCACAGGGATTCACCCTGGATGCCGGCGCATATCTTTCTCAGCATCAGCCTTTGGAAGCGGAAGCGATCGCATGGTTGTCTCAAGCAGACGAAGGTGTGGTTGCTGAGGCAGTAGGTGGTCAATATTCAGGCTATGCGCGTGTTTCAACTTTATCCGGTCAGCCAACGGTGTTAGGTTGGCCAGGTCATGAAGGCCAGTGGCGGGGTGGATATGTAGAAGTTGGCGGCCGTGAGTCGGATATTCGCGTATTGTATGAGACTCATAACTGGCTCACAGCTCTGGAAATCATTCAACGTTATGACATTCGTTATATCTACATTGGTTCCTTGGAGATGAGCACATATGCACTTAATCCTCTGAAATTTGAGCAGCATCTCCAGGCAGGCTTCGAAAAAGGAGATATTAAGATTTATATTATTCCACAGACATTATTTGAGTAGTCAGCGGCTATAAGCGATATGCCAAAACAATTGGGCGAAAATCCTGTTTCAGGAATCACTGGATTAACCTAACAATTTTCAAGCAAATGATCTATTTTGGTAAATTTAATTTGTGGTAGGATTTTGGATAAGACTGTTATTTGAAAGGTGCGAAGGTTTATGGTACGAACACGCTTTGCTCCCAGCCCTACTGGATATATGCACATTGGCAACTTGCGTACAGCACTGTATGCTTATCTGATTGCACGAAAGCATGGGGGCGTGTTTATCTTGAGAATTGAAGACACAGACCAGGAACGGAATATCCCTGAATCAGTGGCGGCGATCTTTAAAGGCCTGGAGATGGCCGGTTTGGAATTTGACGAGGGTCCTGGTAAAGATGGTGGCTATGGCCCATATATTCAATCACAGCGTCTGTTAATTTACAAGGAGCTCGCACAGCAGCTCTTGGATTTAGGTGCGGCTTACCGTTGTTTTTGCAAGAAGGAAGAACAAATTGAGAATAGTGAAAACCCCGAAAGGCGGGATCCCTGCCGCTACCTTACGCAGGAGGAAATCTCTGAGAAGATTGCTGCGGGAGAATCTTATGTGATCCGGCAGCGAATACCTGATGAGGGCAGTACGACCTTCACGGACATGGTCTATGGTGAGATCACTGTTAACCATTCACAGCTCGATGACCAGGTTTTACTTAAATCAGACGGCTTTCCCACATATAATTTTGCGAATGTTGTCGATGACCATTTGATGAGTATTTCGCATGTAATGCGCGGCCAGGAATACCTGTCCTCGACACCCAAATACAACTTGCTCTATCAAAGTTTTGGTTGGGAGATTCCGAAATATGTCCACCTTCCGTTGATCATCAAAGAAGATGGGACCAAATTTAGCAAGCGTTTAGGAGACCCTTCTTTCGAAGACCTTGTAAGCCTTGGATACCTTCCTGAGGCGATTATCAACTATATTGCGCTTCTTGGCTGGAGCCCAGGGAATGACCAGGAATTTTTCACCCTGTCTGAGCTTGAGGATGTATTTAGTATTGAACGGATCAATAAGTCAAGTGCGGCATTCTCTTTTGATAAGCTTAAATGGTTAAATGGTGAACATATCCGTAACCTCTCGCTGGATGCCTTCCATGCTCTGGCTGAGCCGTATTATCCTGAGGTACTGATGAAATACAATACCCGAAAAATCAGCAAGCTCTTACAGGTTCGAACAGAAAGATTTACAGATATTCCCGAAATGGTAGCTTTCTTTGCTGCAGTGCCGGATTACGATGTTGAAATGTATCGACACAAAAAATCAAAATGTGATCCTGAGATCAGCTTAAAGATCCTCAAAGACACCAAACCGCTTCTGGCAGCCCTCAAGACATGGGATAATGACCACCTCTTTATGGCATTGAAGGCTTTTGGGAAAGAATTTGGCTATAAAACGGGAACGGTCATGTGGCC
>CAYTXE010000029.1:0-23354 GCA_964441045.1 uncultured Candidatus Brevefilum sp. | reverse complement strand
GAGGAAGTCCATGTGCTATGCATATTTGACACATTGGAACAGCTTGCGGGACTTCAAAACCTGGTCAATCAAACTTTACCGGATGTCCCCAACAATATTGAATACTTTGGGGAACAATTCGTCGTTGACCATACCGGTGATTTCATCCGACGAAAAGAACAATTGTTGATTAATTCCACAAAACTGAGTATTGAAGAAGCAGAAGATGCAGTGCATAATCTGGAAGGATTGTTCATTCCCGCTCATGTTGATCGACAGGCATTTGGACTCTTCTATCGTCTTGGGTTTATCCCTCCAGGTCTTAAAGTCGATGCACTGGAGATTTCAAGGCACACAACACCCAAAAAATGTATACAGAAGTATCCGCAAATCAAAGAGTTTCCCCTTATTCAAAGTGGGGATGTGCATTTTCTTGCTGATTTCATGGGTGTCAATCAGTTCAATCTTCATCAACCAACTATTCCGGAAATAAGAAACGCGCTTAATAGTGAAAATGGCTGTTCAGTGGAGATAATTACACCCATTTGACATTGTTCTGATTAAATAATGACATTTATGTATTGACCAAATTTAGAAGCCCTATTAAACTCATTTGTAATTAATTCCTAGGTCAAAAATATCACACATTGATCAAACCATTTTCTTTGGAGCTATAGTTTCAATGCAAAAGATATTAGAGCAGACAACTACATCAGATCCACTCAATAATGGCGAGACACGAGCGATCATTGATCAGATCTTAGAAACCAATAAAGAACTTCCAGGTGCCACTATGGTTGTTCTAAATGGTATCCAGGATGCGATTGGTTTCATCTCACCTGCCATGCAGGTTTACGTTGCCCAGAAGCTGGGACTTCCAGTAAGTCGTGTACATGGTGTCGTGTCATTTTATTCCTTCTTTACCACCACACCACGCGGCAGGCATACGATCAAATTCTGCATTGGAACTGCCTGCTATGTAGGTGGGATTAATCAAATCATTGAAAAGGCTAAACAAATACTTGGCATTGAACCTGGTGAAACCACAGAAGATGGATTGATCACCCTGGAGTTATGCCGCTGTGTTGGGGCGTGCAGCCAAGCACCAGTCATTGTCGTTGATGAAATGGTTCAGGGACGCGTCAAGCCAAATCGCTTCCCAAAAACCATTCATGATCTCAGAACCCAGGAAGATTAATTTGCGAGAACTAGCACTTCACATTCTTGATATTGCTGAAAACAGTATTTCAGCAAATGCAGATAAAATCAGAATCGTCGTGGAAGAAGATATACCCAAAGACGTTCTGAGGATTGTGATCGAAGATAATGGCAAAGGAATGGATCAAGCCACATTGGAGAAAGTCATAGATCCTTTTGTTACCTCTCGTACAACTCGTAAGGTTGGACTTGGCATTCCTTTTTTCAAATCCGCTGCAGAAGCATGCGAGGGTACTTTTAATATTCATTCGCAAGTCGAAGTTGGCACAAAAGTAGAAGCTTCATTCAAATACAGCCATATTGATCGTATGCCTTTAGGGAACATCGTCGAAACGATGTTAACCCTGATCATCGGGAGCCCTGAAGTGAATTGGTTGTTTGAATATCAAAATGGAAAAGAGCGGTTCATTTTTGATGATGAACCAATAAAACAAATATTGGGAGACATCCCCTTATCTGATCCAATGGTGTTGAAGTTCATACGCACAACACTGGAAGAAGGCATCAGGAATGTTCAAAAGGAATATCAAACTGAAAATCTCTTCGTTCCAACAAGAGTCAACTTATAGGAGTGAATATGCCCACAATAAAATCATTAGATGATCTTAAAAGAATTCGCGAGGAAGCCCTCAAGAAACAGCAGTTGAAAGAAACTTCTGGAAAGACGGAAGTGGTCGTTGGCATGGGAACTGTCGGTATAGCTGCAGGTGCCCGAGAGACTCTTAAAGCTGTTCTGGATATGATCGAAAGTGAAAATCTGAGCGATATCATTGTCCGTCAGACAGGCAATATTGGTCTTGATTCCTTTGAACCCATCATTCAGGTAATCCTCCCCGGTGAAGATAAAGTAACCTATGTGAAAGTAACCCCAGATATGATTCCCAGAATAATTAAAGAACATATCCTTGGTGGTGAAATCGTGACCGAATACCAGTTAGAAAGTTAGTCGACAGAACCTGAGATATTCTGGAAGGTACCTTATGGCTTATTTCCGTTCGCATGTTCTTGTATCTATCGATCCAAAGTGCATTGAAAAAGGTGCTTACGATCTGATTGATGCACTTCAAGACGAACTTGTAAAACAAGGCTTGGTTGATGAAATCCAGGTCCTTGAGACCTCACGAATCGGTGATCCTGAAACTGATGGACCTGACCTGATGGTCTATCCTGAAGCGGTACATTATACGAATCTATCCACGGATGATATCCCCTTCCTGGTAGAAGAACACTTTTTAAAGGGGCGTATTGCTGAGCAATTTACCCAGGAAGCTGAAGAATTCATCGACGAAGAATTATCAGCACCTAAGTCAAAAGAGGTTCGGATAGTTCTAAAAAACATCGGTGAGATCGATCCTTTGAACATCGAGGAATACATCGCCCGTGATGGATATATGGCTTTAGGAAAAGCCCTTTCCGAAATGACCCCCGAAGACACAATTCAGGAGATCTTGGATTCTGGTCTTCGTGGGCGCGGCGGTGCAGGTTTTCCTACTGGTTTAAAATGGCGTTTCATCCGCAATGCAAAAAGCGTACAAAAATATATGATCTGTAATGCAGATGAAGGAGACCCAGGCGCATTTGCTAATCGGCGTGTCCTGGAAGGTGATCCCCATTCAGTCATCGAAGGTATGACCATTGGTGCATATGCCTCTGGAGCAGATCAGGGATACATCTATTGCCGCGCAGAATACCCAATCGCTGTTCAAACCATAAAAACAGCAATTGAGCAAGCTCGGAGCTTTGGGCTATTAGGTGAAAATATCATGGGAAGTGATTCCTCCTTTGATCTTGAAGTGCGCATGGGGGCTGGTGCCTTTGTATGCGGTGAGGAGACCGCATTGATGTCCTCTATTGAAGGGAAACGTGGTGAACCTCGCCCACGCCCTCCCTTCCCGGCACAAAAAGGGTTATGGGGCCAACCATCCAACATCAACAATGTTGAAACCTATGCGAATGTCCCTCAAATCATTCTCGAAGGTGCTGAGTGGTTTGCAAGCTTCGGATACAAGAAAAGTAAGGGAACAAAGACCTTTTCTATGGCTGGTGATGTCAAGAATACTGGTTTAATCGAGGTTCCCTTTGGAATTACCCTCCGTGAAATTATTTTTGACGTGGGTGGAGGGATAAAAGATAACAAGAAATTCAAAGCTGTTCAAACGGGCGGCCCAATGGGAGGCTGTTTACCAGAAGCCTACCTTGACTTGCCCATGGATTATGAAGCTTTAGCTGAATCTGGTTCAATTCTTGGCTCTGGTGGTTTGGTTGTTATGGATGAAGGAACCTGTATGGTAGATATTGCAAGGTTCTTTATGGAATTCACCCAGGAAGAAAGCTGTGGAAAATGCACCCCATGCCGTGTTGGTACGCGTCGAATCCTGGAAATCCTCACACGAATTTGTGAAGGATTTGGTAAACCAGAGGATATCGACACACTTAGGTATCTTTGTGATCAGATCAACGAAAACAGCCTCTGTGGTTTGGGTAAAGGAGCACCCAACCCTGTAAAAAGCACCTTAAAGCACTTCTTGGATGAATATGAAGCGCACATATATGAAAAGCGCTGTCCTGCCAAAGTGTGTAAAAACCTGATCCGTTTCGAGATTATCGATGGGATCTGCACTGGTTGTACCCTTTGCGCTCGTAATTGCCCTGTTGACGCAATTTCAGGAGAACGCCGACAAACACATGTCATTGACCCCGATATTTGTATCAAATGTGGAATTTGTGAACAAATCTGTCCGTATGACGCAATTGAAATTGTCTAAACCCGACGTTCGAATAATTCCAAAGGAGAAGAAAAAACATGCCAGTTAAATTCAAACAAAAGCAAGATATTACTAGTTACATACAGGCTCTTGTTGATAAAAAAGGACATGAAAAAGCGGAACTAATTCCCATTCTTCATGAAATTAATGCTGAGTTAGGATACATCTCAGATGATGCTATCAAAGCACTCAGTGAGCAAATGAAAATCTCCACGAGTCATATCTATTCAGTGGCGACATTTTACCGCATGTTTTCTACTGAACCACGTGGACGGCACGTGATCCAATTCTGTGAAAGCGCACCTTGCCACGTCGCTGGGGGGCGATTGGTTTGGCAAAAGCTCCAGGAGGAATTGGGACTCTCTCGAGGAGAAACCAGTGAGGATGATAAATGGACACTCATCACAACAAGCTGCTTGGGAATATGTGGTGTTGGTCCCGTGATGATAATTGATCATGATATATACGGGAATGTGACACCTGACCAGGTACCCGATATCCTCAGCCACTACGATTAGGAGACGCCTGATGAAAGCAACTCGCTCAATGGTATTGGTATCAGCGGATCCTGAAAGTATGGACCGGGGAGCGCTTGATATCTTTACTGAACTTCAAAAACAGATCAGGGATTTTGGATTAGAAGAAGAAATCACCCTTTCTATGGTCAATGACATCAGCAAGCCTGGCTTTGATCCCCTTGTATTGGTTTACCCGGATGCAGTTATTTATGGACCGATTAAACCTGGTGATGTCCATCAGATCGTTGAAGAACACCTGTATAAGGGACGGGTGGTTGAAGAAAAACAAATTTCAGCATATAACCTCACAGGGCGTATCGCCTGGCTTTCAGCTCGTAAGGGAACACTGCCAGCTGAAAACCGTGTTGTGCTTAAAAATGTCGGCCTGATAGACCCTGAGGATATCAACGACTATATTATCCATGAAGGCTATCAAGCACTTGGAACTGTTCTTAATGACCTGACACCTGAGGAAACGATCGCTGTGATCAAAAACTCAGGGTTGCGAGGTCGTGGAGGTGCCGGTTTCCCCACAGGATTGAAGTGGCAATTTGTCAATTCGGCAGAAGGCGATAACAAATATGTCATCTGCAATGCGGATGAAAGTGAACCAGGCACATTCAAAGATCGCCTTGTACTTGAAGGAGACCCTCATGCAATCATCGAAGCGATGATAATTGCAGCATACGCAGTTGGCGCTGATGAAGGCATCGTGTATATCCGTGGAGAGTACGGCCTGGCAATCAGCCGGATGAATAAAGCCATTGACCAAGCCCGAGAAATTGGGTTGTTGGGAATAAACATTTTCGATACCTCATTTAATTTCGATCTGCATGTTCATGCAGGCGCGGGTGCTTATATCTGTGGTGAGGAAACTGCCCTGATAGAATCAATTGAAGGAAATCGGGGAGAACCTCGTTCACGTCCACCTTATCCAACCACATCCGGCTTATGGAAAAAACCAACCCTTGTCAACAACGTTGAAACCCTGGCGAATGTTCCAGCAATCATACGAAATGGTGCTGATTGGTTTAAATCCATCGGAACAGACTCCAGCCCAGGTACGAAAGTTTTCACAATCCTGGGTAATGTGAATGTCACAGGATTAATCGAAGTGCCGATGGGGATCACCCTAAGGGAGGTTATATCTATCTACGCAAAAGGTATGAAGGACGGGAAAAACTTCAAGCTCGCACAAACAGGCGGATCAAGCGGGTCAATCATCCCATCCAGTTTACAAGATACACCAATGGATTTCGACTCTTTCAAAAAAGCTGGTGTTTCTTTGGGATCTGGGGCATTATTAATTGCTAATGACGAGATATGTGTTGTTGATTTAGCAAAAGTCTTATTGAATTTTTTCAGGAACGAAAGTTGCGGAAAATGCTACCCCTGCCGAATTGCTGTTCCTCGTGCCTATAATATCCTTACAAATATTTCTGAAGGTGTCGGCACGATGAAAGATTTAGATGTATTGAAAACAATGAGTGAACAGCTTGTAGAACTTTCCCACTGTGGCTTGGGTCAAACCGCCGGGTCCCCATTAAAAGACTGTTTAACACATTTTCGAGCAGAAGTTGAGGCTCACATTAAACTTAAAGTCTGTCCCGCTGGTGTTTGTCCGATGAGCGGTCGCAGAGCATATTAGAACAATGTAATAAGAAGATAATGGAGAATCCCTAACATGATAAAACTCACAATTGACGGTAAAAATATCGAAGTTCAGGAAGGAACCACGGTCTTAAAAGCTGCTGAAGACGCAGATGTCTACGTCCCCACATTATGTAATCACCCCCAATTGACTCCTTATGGTGGTTGTCGACTCTGCATGGTGGAAGTGGAAGGTGCACCAACGCTTCAGCCCTCATGTACGCTACCTGCAGTGGATGGAATGGTCGTTAAAACAAACACAGAAAAAGTGTTGAAAGCCCGGAAATTCGTCCTCACCCTGATCTTCAGCGAGCGTAATCATTTCTGCATGTACTGCCCGGTCAGTGATGGCGACTGTGAATTGCAGAACCGCGCTTACGATGAAGATATGACCCATTGGGATCTGCAGCCGAATTGGCAGCCTTACAATGTTGATGCCTCCCATCCCTACATCGTTTTGGATAATAACCGCTGTATCCTCTGCCGCCGCTGTGTTCGTGCATGTGATGAGTTAGTAGGCAATTACACACTTGGATTCGAGGAACGTGGAGCAGACAGCTTACTTGTTGCAGACTACAACGTGCCGCTTGGTGAAAGTTCCTGTATTTCTTGTGGCACTTGTGTCCAAATCTGTCCAACTGGAGCACTTATTGATCGGCAAAGCGCCTATCAAGGTAAAGAAACTGAAGTGGAACATCACATCGGTGTGTGTGTTGAATGTCCAATCGGGTGTCAGCGTGATGTCCAAACAAGGGATAATCGCCTTGTGCGAATTGAAGGTGACTGGGATGCACCACAGAATCATGGCTTATTATGCGAAAAGGGTCGGTTCCTACCACTGAAAGATGATCGCGATAGAATATTCACTCCACTTATCCGAAAAGACGGAAGCCTGAAAGCTACTACATGGGAAGAAGCAATAAAAACAGCTACTGAAGGTTTTTGTAAAGGGAAAGGGCTGGCAGCATTAACCTCCACACGCCTGCCGGCTGAAGATCTAGCGCTGTTCAAGTCCATCTTTGCTGATAATCTCAAGGCTGACGTTGTCACTACCCTTGAAGAAGGCAAAGCGACTTCATCGTTAGCCAAAATGGCAGAGAAATTGGGTAGACCCTTTGAATCCTCCCTTGAATCACTGAAAGACACCGATGTTGTGCTCTCCCTCGAACTTGATCTGGTTGATGAGTATCAGGTCGCTGGTTTCTTCATCAAGCGACAGCTCATGGATGGGACATCATTAATTGTCGCGGACAGCAATGATAACAAGCTGGAAAAAGTCGCCACGATAAGCCTCCCCCTCACATCAGGAGAAGAAGCCAGATTCCTGACTCAACTCCTGGATGCCCTTGAAAATAATTCCGAGGGTCCAGCATTGAACAAAGCCGTCAAGATTCTTCAAGAATCTGAGAAAGCTTGTATTATTTATGGAAAAACCTTCGCTGAAAATGCTGATGAAACAGCAATCACTTTGTTGTTGAAGCTCGCTGAGAAAATCAACGCAAAATTGATCGGCGTTAAAGGCAATGCAAACAGCATGACTGCCGCTCAACTTGAGTTAGAAGCTCCTTTCAATAATGAAGGATGTCTTGCTGCTTTTGTACTTTTAGGGGATGAAGACCCCTCCCAGAAGCTGGTTAAAACCCTGGACGAAATCCCCTTTGTTGTTGCCCAGGCTACCTATCGTTCCCAACTGACAGGTAAAGCAAATGTGGTCCTCCCTGTTACGATGTGGGCTGAACAATCCGGAAATTACTTGAGCCTGGATGGCAAGATCCAAAAAGCTGTTAAAGCACTGGATGCCCCCGAAGGTGTGTTGACATCACAGGAAGCTCTTCTAAGAATCGCAAAGAACCTATCAATTGAGCCAAACATGGATTGGAAAGCCAGCCTGATGAAACGTGTGCCGACTGTGGAAATTCAGGAGGTCTGAACTTCATTAGTTTTCTACTGGTAGATGAAGTGAAAGGATATAACTATGTCAAAACCTAAAGTCGCATCAGATTGGCTGTGTGGATGTGCAGGATGCCACATGTCCCTCCTTGATATTGATGAGCGGATTTTACAGCTTGTCGAACTTGTCGATCTTCGAGCAACACCGATCACTGATCTGAAAGAACCTGATGAGGATGGCGTAACTGTCGGCATTCTCGAAGGCGGAATCAATAACACTGCCAATGAAGAAGTTGCTAAGCGCATGCGTGAACGCTGCAAAATTCTCGTCGCCCTGGGTGATTGTGCTGTTTTCGGCGGTGTCCCTGCAATGCGCAACTTCTTTGGTGCTGATGCCGCTCTCAAACGAGCTTATATAGATGCGGAAAGCAATGATAATGAAGGAAAGATTCCTTCTTCACCTGAACTGGCTGAGATGACACGTGTACGTGCACTACAAGAGGTTGTCACCGTTGATCTGTTTATCCCTGGTTGTCCACCAGATGCAGATGTCATCTTCTATGCACTATCTGAACTTGCTCAAGGTCGCATACCAGATATCAAAGATGACAAGTTGCATTGGCATTAGGAGATACCGAATATGACTATAGAAAAAATAACAATTGAACCTGTAACCAGAATCGAAGGTCATGCCAAAGTGACCATCCATATGAACGAGGAAGGCAATGTTGATCATGCCTATTTCCACGTCAACGAATTCCGAGGTTTTGAAAAGTTTTGTGAAGGTCGGATGGTCTTCGAAATGCCGCAAATCACACCAAGGATCTGTGGGATTTGTCCGGTAAGTCACCATCTCGCAGCCGCCAAAGCTGGTGACATCATAATGGGTGTTGAACCACCTCCGACGGCCAGCATCTTGCGTGAACTCATGCACATGGGCCAGATCATACAAAGCCATGGTATGCATTTCTTCGAACTTGCTGGTCCTGATTTAATCCTGGGTTTTGATGCCGATCCCGCTATCCGGAATGTGGTTGGCCTGATCGGGGCAAATCCTGAACTGACTTTGCGAGCAGTTAAATTACGCAAATTCGGTCAGGACATCATCTATCAAGTTGGCGGTCGTCGTATCCATCCCAACTTTGCTGTTCCAGGTGGAGTCAATCATGCATTTACGCCTGAAAAACGGGAACTTATCCTTTCGGGAATAGATGAGGCTCAGAAAACCACCCAAATCGGTATCCAATTGATCAAAGATTGGGCGAACGCCAATATTGAAGATATTGAAAAATTTGCCGTCTTCGATACCGGTTATTTTGGATTGGTGACGCCTGAAAACGGTCTGGAACTTTATGATGGTGAAATCCGCCTGGTTGATAGAGATGGCAGTCAACTCGAATGCTTCCGTGCTCAGAACTATTTGGATATTATCGCTGAACATGTTGAGGATTGGTCCTATTTGAAATTCCCTTATTACAAAAAGATGGGTTGGCCGGATGGTGTCTATCGTGTTGGCCCTTTGGGAAGGTTAAACATAGCTGATAAAATCGATACACCTCTAGCCCAGGAGGAGTTCGAAATTTATCATCAGATTAATGATGGCAAACCTGTCAATCACACGCTGTATTATCACTATTCTCGTTTGATCGAAGTTTTGTTCGCCATAGAAAGAGTGCGTGAAATATTGGATGAACCAGATCTGCTTGGAAAAGATATCCTGAACAAGAATTTTGACTTCAAAGGAGAAGGCGTTGGAGTGATCGAAGCGCCAAGGGGAACCTTGCTGCATCACTATTGGGCGAAACCAAATGGTCAGTTGGAACGGGTAAACTTGATTGTCTCCACCGGACATAATAATTGGGCTATGAGTGAAGCAGTTGATTCTGTCGCAAAAACCTATGTTAAAGGTCCTAATGTCCAGGAAGGTATGCTCAACCGGGTGGA
Organism: uncultured Candidatus Brevefilum sp.; assembly: GCA_964441045.1. Taxonomy (GTDB): domain Bacteria; phylum Chloroflexota; class Anaerolineae; order Anaerolineales; family Anaerolineaceae; genus Brevifilum. The sequence continues at coordinate 13,390 of CAYTXE010000029.1, read as the reverse complement.
AGCTGCCATACGAGCTTATGACCCATGTCTTTCCTGCTCAACGCATGCAATCGGTCAAATGCCAATCAAGCTTGATGTCATCAATGCGTTTGGACAAGTAATCCAAACAATAACTCGTGACTGAGTTATTCCCAGTATGAGTTTCCCCCTCTTCCTTTTCAGTTCAGGAAGAGGGGTTCATCCGAATCTACTATCCATTACTAAATGAAATTATGAAAGCTAAAACACTGATCATCGGATATGGTAATGTTGACCGTGAGGATGACGGTGTTGGTTGGCATATTCTCAAGAATTTGGCAGATCGCATCGATCGAACTATCCCTGAGGATCCCGGATCATCAATTGAAATAACAAGCCAAATTGTAGACTTGACCTTTATATACCAGATCTATCCGGAACTCGCTGAGACCATATCGCATTATGATCGAGTCTGTTTCGTTGACGCTCATACTGCAGAAATCTCCTCTGAAATCTCCTGGATAGCGCTTTCACCCGAATACGAGAAATCACCTCTCACACATCATATGTCCCCAAAGACTGTTTTATCAATTACTGACACGATCTATAACAAGGTTCCAGAAACCATCCTGGTATCTGTGCAAGGATACAAATTCGGGTTTGAACGAAATCTAAGTCCACAAACAGCCATACTGGCTCAAAAAGCTTCTAATCAGATTTGGAATTGGATCAATAAGGGAAAATAAACGCGTGATTGTCATCACTCAGGCATAATGACATAATGCAATTCATAAATTCTTGAATCTCAAGTATGTTTAATCTATCGAAATAATTAAGATATTAACGTATGTAAAGGCCTATTGATGCTTAATCAAGTTGGTATGATAGCCACTCTTAAATCAATACCATGGTTTCACGATCTTTCTCCAGAAAGCATTCAAAATCTATTGAAAGCAGCAGAAATTAGATCATTTGAAAGAGATGATGTAATTTTCACTGAAGGTGAGTTGAATCAATTTCTCTATGTAATCTTAAAAGGTAGAATACAGATCGAGAGTTTCATACCCAGCCATGGACTGCAGCCAATTTACATTGCTGAGCCTTTAGACGTTATTGGTTGGTCAAGTTTAACCCCAGTTGTCAGGCAAAACCCCAGCTCCTCTCGAGTCATTGAAAAATCAAGGCTTATCGCATTTCGAGCCGAAAAAATACAGCATCTATGCGAAATTGACCATGAATTGGGTTTTATTATCATGCGGCGTGTAGCAAATATTGTTGCTTCATGTATGCTAAATCATCGCATCAAACTTCTGGGATTGATGCCTGGGTAACCCTTGATCCTAAAACATATAGTTTTTCATATAAAAGGTTTATAATTACTCGATGCATGAACTATCGGTTACAGAAAGTGTGCTTGAGATAGCCTGCAAGCATGCTGAAAAGGCAGGGGCAAAAAAAGTTACGGATGTTTATCTGGTTATCGGTCGTTTGTCCAGCATCGTTGATGACTCAGTGGAGTTTTATTGGCAGATGATCGCAGAGGATACACTTTGCAGGGATGCCCGGTTACATTTCAAACGTGTTCCTGCAGAGTTGGTGTGCCTCGAATGTGGTCACCAATATTTGCTAGCTCAAGAACTCACACCCTGCCCAAATTGTGGAAGTGCCAGAATTCGGATCCTTTCCGGAGACGAATTTAACATAGAAAGCATTGAAATTCAAAGGTAAATATGAGTGAAAGCCGCATAAAGATAGTTGAAAAGATACTTAATGCAAATGAGCGTTTAGCTCATGAAAATCGGCAACGAATTGACGAAGCAACCGCATACTCGATAAATTTGATGGCATCTCCTGGTGCAGGAAAAACCAGTTTCATCCTTGCAACCATAAATGGACTCCAAGATGAGGGTGTCCAAATCGGCGTTATTGAAGGGGATACTGCGCCTGTCACAATTGATTCTGATATGATTACGGCTGTTGGGATGCCCGTCGTGCAGGTCAACACAGGGGGTGAATGTCATCTCGACGCATTAATGGTTGAAATTGCCCTTGACCAATTACCGCTTTATACTATCGACCTGCTTTTGGTTGAAAACGTCGGCAACTTGATTTGTCCCGCAGCTTTTGCTCTTGGCACTCATAGCAACATTCTCATAGCCAGTACCCCTGAAGGTGATGATAAGCCCTATAAATATCCCAATATTTATCGTGGTCTGGACGTCTTGATCATCAACAAAATCGATTTACTTCCCTATCTTGATTTTGATATGGATTACTTCCAGCAAGGTGTTGAAATGCTAAACCCAGGTCTTATTTCTTTCGCTGTTTCCTGTAAAACTGGGGAAGGTATCGAAAACTGGCTTGAATGGATAAAAGCAAAGCTTCCTAAGAAATAAATTCACAGACTATGTCTCAGATCAGTCGTCATATCCATATCAACGGGATTGTGCAGGGGGTCGGATTCCGTCCCTTCATCTATAATCTGGCTTTACAACATCACCTGAAAGGGTGGGTTCGTAACTCGTCAAATGGTGTAGATATTGAGGTAACTGGAAAAGTCACAGATCAAAATGCTTTTTTAGATCAGATATCAAAATCCCCACCACCATTAGCACAGATTGATTCAGTTGAAACGCAAGAAATTCCTTTGATAATTTTTGGAGACTTTTCCATCATCCCCAGCCAGCACCAGGTCTTAGATTTTATGCCAGTCTCACCGGATGTAGCCATCTGCAAAGATTGCCAAAGTGAATTATTCGATCCCTCTGATCGCCGATATCAATATCCATTTATCAATTGCACGAATTGTGGACCGAGGTTTTCAATCATCCGAGACATACCCTATGATCGCCCGAGTACAAGTATGGCCGGTTTTGAATTGTGCCCTGACTGCCGTGAAGAATACGAGAACCCACTCGATCGCAGATTTCATGCACAGCCGGTCGCTTGCCCAGCTTGTGGACCACAAGTCTGGTTGGAACTGGAACCTGGTATCCGATTTTCAGAACGGGAAGAGGCGATCAAAGCAGCTCGTTCTATCCTGGCTCATGGGAAAATCCTGGCAATCAAAGGACTGGGCGGGTTTCACTTAGCCTGCGATGCCACACACCCAGATCCGGTAAATCGATTGCGTGGAAAAAAACACCGTCCAGCAAAACCATTCGCCTTAATGGCATATGACTTAGAGACGATCCGGCAATTTGTTCATGTTTCAGCGACTGCTGAAGAATTACTCATAAGTCCCCAGGCACCTATTGTACTCATGCCAATCAAGGATCATCCAGAGCTTATTAATTTTGTGGCACCAGGTCTCATAAATCTGGGTTTTATGCTTCCATACACGCCTTTGCATTTACTATTGATGGCACCCCAGGAGGACTACCCAAAAGCGTTGGTCATGACCAGCGGCAACCTATCAGAAGCACCCATCCTCCATACCAATCAAAGCGCACGGGAAAAGTTATGTCACATCGCAGATGCTTTCCTGATGCATGACCGTCCAATTCACCGACGCATAGATGACTCAGTCTATACAGTTCACAATGGAGGATCCTATCCCATCCGACGAGCAAGAGGTTATGCTCCAAATCCAATCCGATTGGCGAAATCAGTTCCACAAATCCTGGCTGTGGGCCCCCAAATGAAAAATACTTTCTGCCTGACACGGGAAAAATATGCATTTCTCAGTCATTACATTGGCGAGATGGAAAACTGGGAAACGGTTCAGGATTTTCAAGCAGCAATCCAGGATTATGAGCATCTGTTTCGCATTCAGCCTGAAGCAATTGCCTACGATATGCATCCAAATTATGCCTCAACAAAATATGCCCTTGAGCGATGTGCAATGGAAGGATTACCCAGTTATCCAATCCAGCATCATCATGCACATCTAGCCGCATGTTCCATCGAAAACGGTCTTCACCCGGAAAAAGTCGTCGCTGGGTTAATTTTTGATGGCACAGGATATGGAACAGATGGCACCATTTGGGGTGGTGAAATTCTGCTTGGAAACTGCCTGGATTTTTCACGTGTTGCATATCTAAAACCTGTACCTCTTCCCGGAGGGGATGCAAGTATACGTAAACCTGCACGCATGGCTCTGAGCACCCTCTGGGCCAACAACCTTCCCTGGAACGAAAATCTTCCCCCTGTTGCGTATCTCTCGTTGAAAGAGCGGAAAACCTTAAGAATTCAACTTGATAAGCATATCAACGCACCTTTTACATCCAGTATGGGCCGACTTTTTGATGCTGTATCCGCCCTAACAGGTGTTCGGGAGACCATTTCATATGAAGCCCAAGCAGCAATTGAACTTGAAGCGTTGGCTGACCCTGATGAGTTGGGGTATTATGCATGGCACATTCAGGACCAACAAATCGATGTGAAACCAATGCTTGAGGCCATTGTTGCAGATTTATTTGCTGACGTACCTACACCAGTCATCGCTGCAAAATTTCACAATACCATTGTTGAATTTTCATTAGAAATTTCATTACTGGTTCAAAAGAATTTTGGTATTGAACACATCGTCCTCTCTGGTGGTGTTTGGCAAAACAAGTTTCTATTAAATGCAATGATAAGAAAACTAAAAAACAACAATCTTCAACCCCTGTTCCATAAGATCATCCCACCAAATGATGGATGTGTTGCTTTTGGTCAGGCTTTGATTGCAGCTTATCGTTTCTTGCAAAATAAGGAGTGACTTATGTGCCTGGGAATTCCCGGTAAAATCATATCAATTTTTGATAATCACGGCACCAAAATGGCAAGGATAGATTTTGGCGGTGTTAGTCAAGAGGTTTGCATTGAAATCACCCCTGAAGCAAAACCTGGGGATTGGACAGTTGTGCATGCCGGTTTTGCCCTGAATTTGCTCAGTGAAAAAGATGCTCAGGAAACCCTTAATATTCTACGTGAAATGTCAGAACTGGCAGAACAGGAAGATAGTATCCACGGTGACTGATGTGAATTCACCTGATTTTCTAAAATCCTTTCGTGATGCATCCCTGGTTAAAAGTGTCATCACAAAAATTCATCAACGCATCACCCAACCCTGGACTTTAATGGAAATCTGCGGCGGGCAGACACATGCCATCATGCAGTATGGCTTGGATCAGCTTCTTCCACAAGAAGTTGAGCTTGTCCATGGACCAGGCTGCCCGGTGTGTGTAACAGCCCTAGAATTGATTGATCAAGCCTTATGGATAGCCCAACAACCTGACGTAATTTTCACGTCATTTGGTGATATGCTAAGGGTTCCAGGTTCTGAGAAGGATTTGTTTTCAGTCAGAGCATCCGGTGGGCAAATCCGTGTCGTTTATTCCCCTCTAGATGCTGTCAAGATTGCCGAAGAGAACCCGGACAGGGAAGTTGTCTTTTTTGCAATTGGATTTGAAACGACCGCTCCTGCCAATGCGATGGCCGTCATCCAGGCAAAAAAGTTAGGTTTGAAGAATTTCTCCATCTTGCCTGCAAATGTCTTGGTACCACCCGCAATGCAAGTTATTTTAGCAAGCCCAAAGAATCGCATCCAGGGCTTTCTTGCAGCAGGGCACGTTTGTGCAGTGATGGGTTATTGGGAATATCCCCCGATTGCTGAAAAATACAAAACACCAATTGTTGTAACAGGGTTTGAACCCCTTGACCTCGTGAACGGCATCTTAAAAACAATCACAATGCTTGAGGAAGGCCAGGTAAGTGTTGCGAATACATATCCCCGAGTCGTCACTTTTCAAGGGAATCAGGCAGCTCAGACATTGATCAAGCAAGTTTTCAAACCAGTTGATCGCAATTGGAGAGGAATTGGCACAATCCCAAAAAGCGGCTATGGATTACAAGAAACCTTCCGGGAATTTGATGCTTCCAAGCGGTTTGATATTGGAAATATCAAAACTGAAGAATCGGAAATTTGTATTGCAGGGCAAGTTTTGCAAGGTTTGAAAAAACCATCACAGTGCCCTGCTTTTGGGACGCTTTGCACTCCTGAATCACCACTTGGGGCACCTATGGTGTCTTCAGAAGGTGCCTGTTCGGCATATTTCCGCTATGGCAGGAATTAAGATGACCCACGAAAAATCAGATCACATTCAAATGCAGGGACCCCTCTGCCCCATTCCCCACCACCTTACGGACACGGTGGGCATCAGCCATGGGAGTGGCGGACAGATGACGCATGATTTAATCCAAAACGTATTCCAGGCTCAGATTGGAAATCAATACCTTGCTGAAGGGAATGATGCAGCCCGGATTCTTATAGATCAATTAGAAGGTCAATTAGCGATCTCTACAGATGCACATGTTGTATCTCCAATCTTCTATCCCGGTGGAGATATTGGACGACTATCGGTATGTGGAACCGTCAATGATGTCGCAATGTTAGGAGCAAAGCCAAGCTTTCTTACTGCCGCCTTCATCCTTGAAGAAGGTTTCCCAATAAAATCATTAAAAAAGATCATTTCATCCATTGCATTCTCTTGCAAAGAAGCTAACGTTCAAATCGTTGCTGGTGATACGAAAGTTGTTGAAAAAGGCAGCGCTGATGGGGTGTTTATCACCACTGCTGGTTTTGGGATTATTCCCTCCAATCGTCAGATCGGGGGGCAATTCGCTCAGGCTGGTGATGCTGTTCTGGTGTCAGGGTCTCTCGGAGATCATGGGATTGCTGTTTTGCAAGCAAGGGGAGATCTGGGATTTGATTCTGGAATTCAATCAGATGTTGCGCCGTTAAACCACATGATCGCAGAACTTTTAGATGCTATACCAGAAGTCCATGTCTTACGTGACCCCACACGTGGTGGACTGGCAACATCATTGAATGAAATTGCTTGTCAAAGCCAGGTAACTATCAAATTGGACGAAGAAACCATCCCCGTTAAACCAGAAGTGAGAACAGCTTGTGAAATGTTTGGATTCGACCCACTTTATCTGGCAAATGAAGGCAAGGTGATCATCATTCTGCCTGAAGAATACGTGACAAAAGCTCTTATGACCCTAAGAAAGTCACCTTATGGTCAAATGGCTATGCGAATTGGCTCGATTACCCAGGAAAATCCCGGGGGTGTATTACTCAACACTGCGTACGGCACAACCAGAATCCTGGATACGCTCTCAGGTGAGCTCCTCCCTCGCATATGCTGAAGGCTTGACCATTGTTTACGTTTTCTACTATACTTATCAAAATTTAGACTCCAAACAAAGGAAATTACATGGAAATTAACTATCAAGAAACATCCAATGATTTACAAACCCGCATCAATATACACGATGCATATGGAGCAAGAGATATTGACAAATGGATGCTGGAAGTGCTTCCTCTCGAAAAGGAGATGGTAATCCTCGATGTTGGCTGCGGCGCTGGAAAACAGTGTTTTTCTTATTTAGCCCACTTGAGCGGAAAAGCAGCCATTACAGGTGGCGATATCTCTGAAGAACTCCTGGCCAAAGCCGAAGAGGAAAATGAAAAGTTGGGGAAAAAAGTCACTTTTAAAAAACTAGACTTCAATAAATCCTTTCCATTCTCAGAAGAAAAGTTTGACCTCGCTTCCTGTTCATTTGCCATCTACTATGCTGAGGATATCCCCTTCACGATCAAAGAAATGCACCGTGTATTAAAAACTGGCGGCTATCTATTCACTACTGGACCAATGCCTGAAAATAAGAAAATGTTTTATGAAATCATTCAGGAAGCAACCGGAAAAACTATCCCACCCATGCCTGGCAGCTCACGCTATGCATCTGAGATCTTCGACTCAATTAAGAATCAATTTTCATCTGTCAAAGTCCTCAATTTTGAAAACCCACTAACTTTTCCTTCTGTTAAACCATTCCTTGCATATACACATGCTTCCCTTTCTGAGGATCGCATGCTTTGGAATACCTTTTTCCAGGCGAAAGCGGATTTCGAGGAAATCATGACAAAGATTGCATCCATTTCAGAAAAATGGCTTGCACGAGATGGGAAACTAGTCATGACGAAAGTCGTCGGCGGTTTCCTGGCGACAAAGTAGGAAAAATGAATAAAAATATGACTTTTTATGGGAAAACCGTATGCTGTATCGGTGCACACCCTGATGATATTGAATTAGGATGCGGTGCTCTTATTGCCGATATCGTTGACCAGACAGAGGTGATCTGCGTTACGTTGTCAGATAATCAAAAAAATCCTTTACTTAATAATCTTGTAAACGAATACCATGCCAGCATGAATATATTGGGGGTTAAACCGGAATTTGTTTTCTTACATAATTTCGTCACGCGGCGGTTCCAGGAATCTCGGCAAGAGATACTCGAGGTAATGATTGAACTGAAGAAGCGATTTCAACCAGAGGTTGTCTTTGTTCATACTTCCCAGGATATTCATCAAGATCATCAGACGGTCACACAGGAAGCCTTGCGTGCCTTTCGAGGAACATCATTGTTGGGATTTGATGTCCTTCGGTCCAGCTATGGTTTCTTCCCCAATTTCTTAGTTGAAGTTTCAGAGCAAGCTGTTTTAAAGAAAGTGCAAGCCCTCAAAGCGTACAAAACTTATGCGAATAAGTATTATTTTGATGAAAACATCACTCATGCCACGGCTATCCGCCATGGCGCCCTGGCTGAAAGACCCTATGCTGAAGGGTTTGATATCCTGAGAATCGTTGGTCAATTTGGCGAACAAGGATAATTCGGAAAAGACAGCTGTTAATAAGCAGCCGCTTCTAATTCTTATCCTTCAAACACCCGGATCAATGGTCAATTCCAATTACACCATCTACCACACGAGGAGGATAAGTTGGAACATCACTCACTTCAGGTAGTGACAACACTTCACCTGAACGAATATCAAACCGCGTGCCTTGTCGTGGACATATAATTTGATCATCTTCGACCTCCCAATCTCCAAGAGGCCCATCATCATGGGTACATGCATCATCGATAGCGAATACCCCACCGTCGATGTTAATAATAACAATCGGTTGACCACTCATCTTGATAGACAATCGCTCCCCAGGCGATAATTCCACAAATTTAGACACCCGATGATACATCACACCTGCCATATGCTTATCTTTCAAACATGATGCCGGTTAAATTAAACCGATATTTGATTCTATGCAATTTATTAATGACTCCACTGAAAAAACTCCTGTTTCTGGGAAATAGCTAATCTGATGCCCCACAAATATATCAAATTTTACGCGTTTTATGGGATTGAACCATCAAAAAAGCATGAAAATGAAACAAGACGCCCCACTTTCAAACAGAGCACACTTTTTCTGCAGTAGACTCATTAACAATATTTAATTGATTTGGTAGCCTGTTGGGCGTGTGGAGTCCTTCTGAGCCACTCTTAGAAAACTAGAATCAAATGGAAACCATAAGATATGATCTGGAACCATCCAGCCACCTGTCAGGTAAACATTCGTACGAAATTGAACAGCAACCATTTTATTATCCACTTGAACGACAATCCCCCGAACCCAATCACGGATACGATCACCGCTTTTCTCATGATCGCAATAAACTTCAACGGGATCTCCGACCTGATATAAGCTGTCCTCGTTTGGTGGTCTCATAAATGGAGATCTGGCCATTAATCCTCCTAAAATAATTCATCGATTTAACAATCAACAACGTGGTGTAAAACACCCTTCTCATTGTAGCAGGTTTGAGCTTTTTTTTCTATTGGTAATCACAGATTAACCCATCAAATTACCTGCTGTCCATCTTCTGACGAATCGCATCCTTGAATCGTGATTTAACCCCTTCAAATGGGATACGGTCCATGATCGGTGCAAAAAAGCCCATAACTAGCAACTGCTCTGCATCTTTCTTTGGGATACCTCGGCTGAACAAGTAGAATAGTTCATCCTCATCAATATTGCCCACTGTTGCACCATGGGTACAGCGAACATCATCAGCCAGGATCTCAAGCCCCGGGATGGAATCAGCACGTGCTTGCTTACTGAGGATTAAATTACGGTTGGCTTGATAGCCATCTGTTCCATTTGCCCCTGGAGCCACATAGATCATACCCTGCCAAACTGAACGACTCTCATCCATCAATGCACCCTTATACATTAAATCGCTGGTTGTGTTCCCTGCCAGATGATTTTGTTGAGTATCATGATCAAGGTGCTGATCATCACTTGCGAAATAAAATCCAGACATCCGTCCTGTTGCTCCAGGTTCGACAAGATCAATATCAGAAAAATTTTTCGTTAAATGTGTTCCCATCGCACCAAAGATCCACTCCAAATGCCCATCCGCCATTACCCGTGCCTTTTCACGGCTGAAAGACCACACATTATCCCCCCACGATTGAAGTTCGATAAAATTCAGTCGAGCATTCCGTCCAACATAGATCTCTACGATACCATCGTGAAATAACTGTGAATTCCCTCCATAATTTGGCGAAGCTGATTCATGCATCATGGTCACCTGTGCACCCTCTTCAACCCAAATAATCAAGTGATTGATAAATGCATTGTTCTTACCCACCCCCCAATAAAGGCTTTGAAAAGGGCGATCAATCACGGTATTCTTGGGAACATAAAGCAAAACCCCATCATCAGCCATTGCAGCTGCCAGTGCAGTGAATTTATCTTCATCACCAACGATGATCTGACCCATTAATTTCCCTATAAGGTCAGGTTTTTCCTTTTGTACTGTGTGTAGATCTGAAAATACAACTCCCTTAGATTTCAGCTGTAAATCCAAGGTGTTCACCTTATCAACCGCACCCAAAATTAGCTGCCCGGCAGGTTCATCACCAGGAATGACGGGTACAAGTAACCTTTCAGGCAGCTGACCATTCCTGATATTATTTGCCAAAGTAAACTTATCTGTGTGCAATCCGCGAATACTCGTTCGCCGCCAGGCTTCCTCTTGTGTGGTTGGAAAACTTGAACTTACATAAGCGTCCCACGCAAATTCTTGATAAGTTTGTAGTTTTGAGTTGTCAATTAGTGGAAGCTGTTCTTTGGCAAAGGAAAATTCATTTAATGTTTGAAGCACACGTCTTGAATTCTTCCGAGTCTTGATTTTCATTGCATTCGTCATCGACTTTGGTTTTTCTTTCATGTCTATCCAACAGAGCCAATCATCTGCAATTGGATCAAACGGTTCAATTCAACAGCATATTCCATCGGAAGTTCCTTAACCAATGGTTCAATGAAACCAGAAACGACCATCGTCGTCGCTTCTTCTTCACCTAATCCACGACTCATCAAATAGAACAACTGCTTTTCACCGACCTTGGAAACGGTTGCTTCATGTCCTAAAGCCACGTCCTGGGCATCAACTTCAATATATGGATAGGTGTCCGATCGAGATTCCGGATCCAATAACAGCGCATCACAAACAACATTGGATTTCGAACCTTCTGCCTTACGGAGTACTTTTATAAGGCCGCGGTAGGATGACCGCCCATTACCACGACTGATTGATTTGGAAGTGATTTTACTGCTCGTGTTTGGGGCAAAATGAATTGCCTTTCCACCTGCGTCATGATGCTGCCCAGAGCTGGCAAAGGCGACTGATAGGATTTCGCCATGTGCCCCCGGTTCCATCAGGTAGCAAGAAGGGTATTTCATAGTGGTCTTTGAACCAAGATTCGCATCCACCCACTCCATTGTGCCATTCTCATATACTTTTGCTCGTTGAGTCACCAGATTATAAACATTGTTCGACCAATTTTGTATGGTTGTATAGCGAATCCGAGCATTCTTTTTTACAATAATTTCTATCACACCGCTGTGGAATGAATGTGTGGAATAGGTTGGTGCGGTGCAGCCCTCAACATAATGAACTTGAGCACCCTCATCCGCGATGATCAGAGAACGCTCAAATTGGCCAATATTGGCGGAATTAAGACGAAAGTATGCTTGTAAGGGTAAATCCACCTTGACACCAGGTGGGATATATACAAAGGATCCACCTGACCAAACAGCGCTGTTAAGAGCAGCAAATTTATTATCCTGGATTGGGATAACTTTTGAGAAATGCTTTTTAAAAATATCAGGGTGCTGCCGAAGACCTTCTTCAATCGATAGGAAGATAACACCTTTGCGCTTTAGCTCTTCATTAACGCTATGATAGATCATTTCTGATTCATATTGCGCTCCGACACCAGCCAGGTATTTTTGTTCAGCTTCAAGAATGCCTAATTTATCAAACGTGTTTTTTATCGCTTCTGGAACATCATCCCAACTCCTACCCTCTTTTTCAGTTGGTTTGACATAATAATATAGATCATTAAGATCTAAATCCTTTAAATCAGCTCCCCAAGTTGGAATTGGACGACTTTGGAAATGCTTTAGTGCTTTCAATCGAAATGCGAGCATCCATTCAGGTTCATTTTTCATTGCAGAGATTTGCCGAACAACTTCGGCATCAAGTCCCTTACGGCTCTTAAATACAGATGTGTCAGGGTTTTTAAATCCAAATTTGTTTTCACCAATATTATGTAATAGATCAATCTTTGGGTTATTGGCCATTAAAGGATTCCGACGTTTTTGTTCATGCCGCTTCTATATCCCCATATTTTTCCCGAACCCAATCATAGCCCTCTTCTTCTAACCTCAGTGAAAGCTCTTTTTCACCTGATTCTACAATTCGTCCATCGAACATCACATGAACAAAATCCGGTTTAATGTAATTAAGAATGCGCTGGTAGTGCGTGATCACCATAACACCCATATTGGGGCCCTTAAGTGTATTAACACCTTCGGACACAATCCGTATTGCGTCAATATCAAGGCCAGAATCCGTTTCATCAAGAATTGCGAATTTGGGTTCTAATACAGCAAGTTGCAGAACTTCGGTACGTTTCTTTTCGCCCCCTGAAAAGCCTTCATTCAAATAACGCCCTCCGAAAGAGTATTCCATCTCCAATAGGTCCATTTTGGATTTCAATAACTTTCGGAATTCTAATATTGAAATCTTATCTTGTGGTGGGTTAGCATGCTGCCGTCTAACGTTGATTGCCGTACGAAGGAAGTTAGCTACGGTTACACCAGGGATGGATACTGGATATTGAAAGGCTAAAAAAAGGCCTAATCGTGACCGCTCATCAGTTGGCATTTCCAGAATGCTATCTCCATCGACCAATATATCTCCCTCTACAACCTCGTATTTGGGGTGACCCATCACAGTATACGATAAAGTTGATTTACCTGTTCCGTTCGGTCCCATAATCGCATGTATTTCACCCTGTTTTACTGTTAGGTTCAATCCTTTAAGAATCAGGGTTCCCTCAATAGAAACATGTAAATTTTTAATTATCAGGTCAGACATATAACGCCTCAAAAATCATCAATATATTAATCTATTAATATCCAATTTATCTAAATTATTTATCCTTCACATTTTAGCATGTGCATTTATATGTGTCAATATTTAATGAGTCTACTGCAAAAAGGGTGTGCTCTGTTTGAAAGTGGGGCGTCTTGTT
>CAYTXE010000028.1:0-23696 GCA_964441045.1 uncultured Candidatus Brevefilum sp. | reverse complement strand
GTGTCAAGGCAAAGTTAAAGAGTCCTACTCCCTGGCTAAGTTAAAATGTCCTAATTAGGCACATGAGCAGGTTTCCCATTGATCTTATGACCATAATTTCTCCAGGGATGATCTGGGGCTGGGATATAATCTTTTCTCTCAATGTCTTTAGAAGTGGCCAGGGCATTTCGCTTGGGTTGGCGGATGAAGCGCTTGAACTGTAGAGGGGTTTGATTCAAGAGTACCGTGATGTTCCCTTTTTCAGCCACACAAACAGTCACCTCTCTCCCTTGAAGGGCATAGGCGGGTCTTTCGGTTTGGATTTGATAAATTACACGAGCATATTGAAATTGCAGGTCTTTAGAGAGCTTGCGAGTTTCTCGCTTTGTGAAGATCAAATCGAGGTTATTTTCTGGTCGGAGCGGTTCGTGGCTGTCAATTGGGCTTGCAGGCTGGACAGCAAACTTGTGATTGTAGATCGATAGATAATCAGCAAGAAACACATTAGCCTGATGGTAATCATTGATCCCAGCTAAGCGCATCTCCTTGACCAGGCGATCTTGGAGCGTCTGATTGGCACGTTCCACTCGTCCTTTTGCCTGGGGAGAGAAAGCACAGATCAATTCGATGCCCAGTTCTTTCATCGCTCTTTCGAACATTGTTTGCGCATCTGTAGTGGTCACATTGGTCAGATTGACCCTAAAAACACTGAAACGGTCCGCATAGAAGGCTTCTGGCAGGCCGTGTTGACGGAAATAACGCTTGCAAAGGGAAGCATAGGTCCAATAACTCTCATGTTCTACAAATTCAGCTGCCAGGATTTCACTGGTCGCATCATCGATGAACAAGAGCAAACAGGCCTTTTCTGCCCGGTCCTCCAGCCAGGCATGATAGGAGCCATCGATTTGAACAAGTTCTCCTCGCCGATGCCGCCGTTCTCTCAATGGATGCACTTTGTCCTTACGTCTGATTTTTGGCGTATGTAGGCCTTCGGCGATCATGATTTGGCGGACCTTCTCTTTACTAACCTTGATCCCATCTCGTTTTAATAGCTTTTCACTGGCCAGCGTCGGCCCAAATCCTTTATATTCTGTTTTTAATTTATTCAAGATATTTTCTTGTTTTTTCTTTGGCATCCGATTACTGCTCGCTCTTCCTCGATGGCCTGATATGATCCCTTCTGCCCCCTTCTCACGATAGCTGTGCAACAATCGTCGCAAGTGTCGTTCGCTCACGCCTATCCGTCTGGCTGCCTCACGTTGATGGATTTGTTTCTCTTCTGCCATTTTCAATATTTCACATCGTTCTATTTCTTTTTCACTCAATGTTAATGTCCTTTTTCCTCGCATCTCCTATTCACCTCCAATAGGACATTTTAACTTTGCTAGAATAGGACATTACTACTTTGCCCTAACACAATCCTTAATGTTCTTGACCTTTCAACTTGATACGGATAGAATTCACTGTTGCTGGTTTGACTCAACATAGAAACCCAATATATTCATAGAGTGATGGTAACCCAGGCTTATGGGTGAGAGGCACTCGAAGGATGAAAAGATGACTGAAAAAACTATTTTAGACGCACAAAAACGCACGATTAAAGGGAAACAAGTTCGTCAACTACGACGCCAAGGTTTTCTGCCTGGTATTATCTACGGAAGAATTGGCACAGAACAGATTGAACCCGTATTGATCCAACTAGATTTACACGAAGCTTCCAAAACGATTAACAAGTTGACTGGTTCCAGCCTGATCACGTTAAAATTAGAAGATAAGGAATATCCTGTTGTTCTACGTGAAGCTCAAAAGGACATCATCTTTGGCACCCTCCACCATGTGGACTTTATGGCGGTGTCGCTAACAGACAGGCTCCAAACAGCCGTTCCAATTGAATTGATTGGTCAGTCACCTGCTGAGACGAATTTGTCCGCGGTAGTTGTCACGGGTATCTCCGAATTAGAGATTGAATGTCTTCCTCAAGATATGCCAGAAAGGATCGAGGTTGATGCAAGCGTCCTTATTGATATGGAGAGTGTGATTATGGTAAAAGATCTCGACCTCCCAGACACTTTAGAGGTGTTATCCGATCCCAATGAACTCATCGCAAGTGTGACATACGTGAGAATCGAAGAAGAAGAACCTGAAGAGGAAGAAGGGGAACTTGCTGAACTACTTGAAGATGAAATTGAGCCTGAGGTGATTGAAAAAGGCAAGAAAGAAGAGGATGCAGAATCAGAAGAATGATCTTCATCCTGAACTAGAGAATATGAAAGAGATGCTTTTTTAGCATCTCTTTTTTTATTTAGTTATACTGATTATGCTAAGTCCAACGCTTTCAAAAAGCTCATCATCATTTCAGCACTGGCACCCCACAACCGATGACCCTGGAATTTATCGAAGAAAAGAACCGGAAATTTTCTTCCTGCATAACTTCTATATTGAATGAAACGATGGCTTGGTTCGGCCAGCCAGGTAAGCGGAATGTTAAAGGCACTATCCACTTCATCATCATTAATGATCAGGTTATAAGGACATGGAATCTGACCAACATATAGGCGAACCAAATACCCTGTGATGACCGGCATATCTCCCAAATGACCGAAAACGAACACTTCACCAGGATCGATACCGATTTCTTCATGCATCTCACGTAGTGCGGTTTTTTGCAGATCGTCATCATTAATGTCCATCGCCCCACCCGGGAAGGCGACCTGGCCGCTGTGTTCCACCAAATCTCGGGAACGTTGGGTAAGCAATACGTGCCATCGTCCTTCAGATTGAAAGATTGGTATGATAACTGCCGCTGGTCGTAGTTTTTTGATGTCTCCAGTTGAGAAAAGTTCAGCAAAACGACCTTGCCGTCTGACATGATAGGATCTCAAAGCTTGAGTGATTGCATCACTGCTAAGATTTAACATGGTGACAATGTATCAAGCAACAGTTTTATTTCAATGCTCGTAGATAAATATTTCACTGTTATACAGTCATCCTGCATTCTACCTTAATCCACATTTTCATCTCACTTTTTTTGAAGACAGAAACCAAGCCTTCAAGTATGACATGGCTATGATCTTAGGATAATGTAATCCATCATGAATGGATATTTTCATACCAATCCCCGAGGTTCATGGTATCAGGGTAATCCCTATCCTGTATAGATAATCAGGGAACCTTCTCATACATAACCTTTGAAATCAGCTGATCTCTGGTTTTTCCATCACTGAACGGGCAAAAACCAGATAACCTGTATGCGCCACCATTCTATCAGTCGGACGCAGCCGCTCCCAATCGGGTTTATAGAACCGCAGCAATATTTCGCATACTTCCGCAAACGCAAAATCATTCTCTCGTAGAGCTAACAGGATCTTATTGACCTGATTGACCGTGGGCAAGATCATCCCTAAAAATCCTCCCAGCTTCAGGGATATCTTCACCTGTGAAAGGTAATCATAGGGATTAGGCATATCGAGGAAGATGGCATCAACATCTCTCTCAACAAAGCCATCTGCAGCGTCACCAATTTTTAGGTTAACCCGATCGAGAAGCCCCAACCGTGCCAGGTTGTTACGAGCAAGGTTTCTCATTTGTTCGCGATTGTCATAAGATATCACTCTCCCCGAAACACCAACAAGGAAAGCAAACGCTGTCGTCAGCGCACCGGACCCAGTCCCTACCTCAAGGACATGAACACCGGGTCCAATCCCCATCATCATAACAATGTACCCAATATCTTTTGGATATATAATTTGAGTATTGCGCTTAATTTCCGTGATTAGATCAGCCAATCCTGGCTGCATCAGGAAGAACAATTGTTCAGTGTGGCTGTAAATCCGGGTGCCCCAAGGCTGTCCAATGATTTCATCATGCTGAATTTCACCACGATGGGTTTGAAATATATCACCAGCCTTCAGGCGAAGGAAATGGCTCTTATGGCGCATGCCCAATAATTGAACCAGGTCCCCTTCCTGCGCAATCGTATCATATGATTTCCAGATCAATGGATGTCTCCTTAATAAATCATTGGAATTAAGAAAGGGCAGATTGTCACCTCTGCCCCTTTCATTCGTAAGAACATTTTGGAGTTAGGGTATTAGTGCCTGTTTAAAGAAATCTGTGATGGCATTATAGCAGGTCACTTTATTGTCATACTTCTCAACGCCATGACCTTCATTTTCGAACAGCAGTATTTTTACATCCTTGCCAATATCCTGCAGATGTTCAACGAGGTCTTCCGATTCTTCTGCTACAACTCGAGGATCATTGCGTCCCTGGATGACCAGCATCGGGAATTCGATATTCTCAATATAGGTTTTTGGAGAACGTTCTTTCAGAAACACTGCATCGTCAGGATTTTCAGGATTTCCCAGAGCGATATTAAAGTATGGTTTCCAGGTCGGGGGAATCCGTTCAGAAAAGGTCAACAAATCATAGGGACCGAACATGTCTACGGCTGCTGCCCAAAATTCCGGGTGCCTACCAGCCATTGTGAGAGTCATATAACCGCCGTAAGAACGGCCAACAACACCTGCCCGTTTGATGTCTAATCGGTTATCTTTAGGCAAAACTGCCGTCATAGCATGCACATGGTCTAATCGATCCTGTCCACCCCAATCTCGATCAACATGCTTTGTATAACTCAAACCATAACCAGTACTCCCACGCACATTTGGAACAAAGACTGCAAAACCCTGCAATGTCAGGAACTGGATCAATGGCATGGAAAACCAGGAGAAATCTGGACGCTCTTGTCCTTGCGGTCCACCATGCAGATAATACACAACCGGTCGCTTCCCAGTGAAACCCAATTCTATTGAAGGCATATACAGCCTTGCTGATACACGCAATCCATCAAAGGTTTCATAAGAATAATCTTCTCCTGCGGATAGGACTGCTTCTGGTATGCACAAAATCGACTCATTGGTATGTCGTACCAGCTCTTCACGGTGTTTTCCTTCTACCGTGTATATTTGCGTGGGTGACTTTGCGGTAGAAAAGGCTAGCACGAATCTGTCCGTTTCCTCATCGTATTTGACTGCTTCAAGAACACCCTCAGAGAGAGTACCCTTTCCAACCAGAGTGTAGAGAACACGCATCACTCTCGCAGCTTGATCATATTCTGCCTCGTAAGCCCAGCTTGCACCATCAATGTTAAACTCAAGAAGTATGTGACCGTTCTCAAGTTGTTCAAGCCCTTGAAATTCTCCAAAACCTTTATGTTCCAATCCTTCAAAAGGAACTTCAAATACATTTTCGGGAGCTTCCAAAGATAAGTACCCAAGACCATAAGTATCCTGAAATATCGCATTTTCAAAAACCACACCATTGTCATCATCCGTGAAGAAACCCCTTCCAAATGCATTTAATGGTACTTCTTCACCTTCCTCACGATCTTGAATCGGTTTTCCGTAAAGAACTTTGGTTTCAAGACCCTTTTCCCACAAATAGGCGACAGAATCCCCAACCATATACCCTTCAATAATCACTATTCGGGAATAATCCTTACTCATTGCTCCTGGGAAACCACCATAGGGACTTGCGTAGATCTTTTCGACCTCACCGCTATCCAACTGGCACAAGTATGTTCGAACCATACCCTCTTCACGGGATTCTGCGGAAATGTAACACAAGTTCAATTTTGGATCTACATAACCCAGATGGCAGCGTGTGTTTTCAAAGTAATTATTGAATGCTGGCTCTGGAAAACCGCCTGTGATCGGTATCTCCATTGGAAGGTAATTTTCATCCCCGTCCTGGTCAATCATCACCAGGATTTTTTCCAATCCTTTGAAGACAGCAAATGACTCACCACCAATTAAGTGAGGATTCTGTAAGACAATATTAGGCGGCAGTAATGGTTCAGGAACACTGCCGCCATGATTCATGGCATATAAACTGTTATGTCCGCTTAGATTGGATAAGAAGTAAATCTTATCTCCAACAATTTCTGGACGAAGAAATAGACGAGCAGATAATAGGGCTTCAATTCGATACATTTTTAATACTCCTAATCTAAGAATTCTGATAGTCAACCAGACTCAACCAATAACCAAGTCCCAGTAAAACCAAGGACCCAAGTATTCCAAAACCCAAATTGATCGTTCCCAGTTGAAAAAAGCGGATAGAAAGTGCTTCTGCTAAATAGTGGCCACAAAAAAATCCAACAACACTTAAAACAAGATACAACAGAAAACGAAACAAATTACCGCCTCGCCATAAGTGGAGTAAACTACCAAATAATGCAGCCACAAAAAAAGAAAAAATAATCGCTGGAAATGTCATGTGCATACTCCTTATTAATCCCAAGACGTGTCAGCATTAGCCTGATGTCCGGATGACACCACCACCCAGGCACTCCTCCTCTTGATAGAGAACAGCGACCTGGCCTGGTGAGATATCATGTATCTGTTCCTTGAATTTTATCCGAAATCCATCATCTGTGACGGAAGATAATACCGCTGAAATTGATTTTGCTCTATAGCGCACCATAACCTGGTAAGATTCTCCAGTCTTAGGGGGAATCCCCTTTATCCAATTCACCTGGTCTGCTTCCAATTCAGTTTTTCCCACCTGGTCTTTAAAGCCAACAATAAGGAGGTTCTTTTCAGGATCTTTCCCAACCACATAGTAAGGTTCAGGAGCCGCAATTCGTATGCCTTTTCGTTGCCCTATGGTGAAAAAAGCTAACCCTTGATGCTCCCCCAAAACATGACCACCCAAATCGACAATTTTTCCTGAGTTATTCGTTTCAGGGGCAAAATGTTGTAAAAATTTTCGATAATCTAAGGATCCCAAAAAACACAGGTCCTGACTTTCCTCACGAACATCCAAAGGTAGTTTTATTTTTTGCGCCTCGTTTCGAACCTGTTCCTTGTTCATTACCCCTAAAGGCAGCAGGGTTCTTTTAAGTTGTGATTGAGATAGCATACACAACACATATGATTGATCTTTTGTTTTATCTACCCCTCTCAACACTTTTACCGCTCCTGAATCTTGAACTTGAATCCTGGCATAATGCCCTGTAGCAAAATAATCTCCACCATGCGTAAATGCATAGGCTTGTAAAACGCCCCACTTAATCTGTGGATTACAAAAAAGACATGGGTTTGGTGTCCGGCCGATTAGATATTGTTGGATAAAAGGTTGGACAATGTCTGAATAGAATTTCTCCCGCAAATCCAGGGAGATAAAGGGAACACCCAGTGACTCGGCGATTTGATTTGCAAGAATAGAAGACCCCGGATATCCATGTGAAAGTTGTTGTGACTTTGGAGCCATCCAGGTCTCCATATGAATGCCTGTCACACAGTAACCCTGTTCCAGCAGCTTTTTTGCTGCGATAGAACTATCAACACCGCCGCTTAGAGCAACATAAACATGTGCTTTAGGTCTCATGCATCCAATTCTACCTTATCCAATATGACAAAACTGTTATAATGAATGTCGTTGTCTATAAGTAATAAAAGAGACTGAGGATATGACTCCATACACTGATACACACTGTCATTTGGATTTCGATCGCTTTGAAGAAGATCGTGAGAAAGTATTAGACCGGGCTTGGGAAGCAGGATTGGTGTGGATCCTGAACCCAGGGATTGACCTTAAAACAAGCCAGAAAGCTATTGACTTGGCGAAGAAATATCCGGAGAGGCTCAATGCTGCTGTTGGAATCCACCCAAATTATGGAAAAGCCTGGACGGCAGATATCATCCACGCCTTATGGGAGCAAGCACAAAACAATTTCGTCGTTGCAATTGGTGAAATCGGCCTGGATTATTACCGTCAATACACAGCATTTGAACAACAACGTATCATGTTCAAAGCCCAGTTGAGCCTGGCAGCGGAATTATCTCTTCCTGTAATCATCCACAATCGGGATTCAACAGAAGATTTGATGGAAATTTTAGCCAATTGGTATCATGATTTGGTTAAAAAACAGCATCCCCTGGCTAACCGTCCAGGTGTACTGCACAGTTACAGTGCTGACATCAAAACTGCCCAAGAAGCAATTGCGATGAATTTCTATATTGGCATCAGCGGCCCGGTCACCTTCAAAAACGCACCTGATCGAAAATCTGTCGCTGCCAGCTTACCACTTGATCATATTCTTTTGGAAACAGATGCCCCATTTCTAACCCCCCATCCCCATCGCGGCAAACGCAATGAGCCAGGTTACATTCCCCTTATTGCTGCGGAGATTGCGCGCCTTCACAACACAAGTCCAGAAGAAATCGCTGAGATTACCTATGCGAATGCCATGCGGTTGTTTAGATTCCCCTAAAAGCATTCACCCATATCGCATTAAAGATCTAATTTGCGTCCGGCTACATTCTTGTTCCGCAAAGGGGAACTATTAAAGTGCTCCCCTCCCCTCAACACAAAAAATCACCTCGGGAATCGTGAAGAATTGAAAATAACCTCTTATTGAAGCGCTAAATAATATATATCCAAACGGTTATCGATCGATATATTCCTTAAGGTTATGCTCTACCGCATAAGCAGCAGCTTCTGCACGGTTACTCACACTTAACTTAGCAAGGATGCTGCTGACATAATTGCGAACTGTGCCCTCCCCAAGGAACAATGCTTCAGCAATCTCCCGGTTTGTTTTGCCTTGAGATACCAACGCCAGGACGTGTTTCTCTTGATGACTCAGATCTGAAAATACCGCTGCTTCCTCATCCTCAACCGCCTGGCGCACCTTCTGGAACACACGCTTCGTTACAGCTGGATCTAAGATCGCCTCACCACGACAGGCAGCTTCAATAGCAGATATCAAGCCCTCTGCGCCGATTTGCTTGAGTACATAACCACTGGCACCAGCTTTTATTGCGGAAAAAAGCATTTTATCTTCAGCATACGATGTCAGCATTACTACCCGCACTCCCGGCCATCGCGCTGTAATTTCTTCACAAGCATCAATTCCTGAAGAACCTGGTAGACGTATGTCCATCAAGACGACATCTGGGTGATGCTTTTCAACCATCGTAACTGCTCCATTGGCAGTGCTGGCTTCTGCAATCACTTCAAATTTTTCATTGTGTTCCAGCAAAGCTTTCAATCCGATACGAACGACCTCATGATCATCTACCAATAAAATTGAATTCTTTTTCATTACTGATATCCATTCCTCATCGGGCGTCTTCACGTTTGTAATCAACAAAGCGATAACCAACACCGCGCTCCGTCAGGATATACACCGGATTTGATGGATCTTTTTCGATTTTCTTGCGTAAATAATTGATATATAAACGCACATAATGCGGTTCATCGCGATATTCATAACCCCATACTTTGGTCAGGATTTGGTCATGGGTCAATACCCATCCAGAGTTCTGAACTAAATGATAGAGTAATCGGTATTCCGTCGGGCGTAATTTGACCATCTCATTGTCAACCCAAACTTCTCTTCTACCAAAATCAATTTTCAACCGCTCATCTACCTCAATCACACCTTCTTCATCTTCCTCAAAGGTTGATCCACGTCGTAAAACTGCTTTCACACGGCTGACAAGTTCACGGGGGCTGAATGGCTTGGTAACATAGTCATCCGCACCTAATTCGAGTCCTTTGACCTTATCATTCTCCTCGCTTTTTGCTGTCAGCATGATAACAGGTACCTGGCTGATTTCACGGATCGTTCGCAAGACTACAAAACCATCGATATCTGGCATCATCACATCTAAAAGGATCAAATCCGGTAGAGAATCACGCAATCGATCCAAAGCCTCACTTCCGTTGAAAGCTTCAATTACTTCAAATCCATCTTGCTCAAGATTTAAACGGATGAATCCCACCATACGACGCTCATCATCGACTACCAGAATCCTGAATTTTCGTGAGGTTGTGTCGAACATAATATCTCCTTATTAAACTATAACATTATACCAATCGCTCAACCAGCACCACGCTGATGTTATCTGGACCACCCAACTCATTAGCTGTTTTCACTAGCTCACAAGCTGCCTGATCCAGGTTAGAAAACCGGCTGATAATTGTAAGCATCTGTTGTTCATCAACCACACCCCATAATCCATCTGAACAAATCATCATTCGTTCGCTAACTTTTAGTGAAAATTGATCAAGATCGGGTTCGAAAGGATCTATTTGCCCCAATGCACGTACGAGCACATTCCTCTTGGGATGAATTCTGGCTTCATGTTCCGTGATCTCACCTAAGTCAACCAATCTTTTAACGAGAGAGTGATCCTTGGTCCATAAGATCATCTCAGATTCAGAATTTATCACATATAATCGACTGTCACCTACATGCGCAGTATAAAATTTTTCGCCAAGGTTCATAGCTAACGTCAGTGTCGTTCCCCCTCCAGGTACTCGTTGACGAATCATGTTTTGTGCTTGATGAACTGCTTCACTTACCAACTTATAGAGAGTTTCTTCTGGGATTAATTTTCCACCAAAAACAGTATCATTGAAAATCTCATTTACCAGATACTGGCTGGCTGCTTGTGCTGCAAGACGGCTGGCAACTTCCCCGCTTTGATGACCACCCATGCCATCGGCGATAAGGTAAATACCAAAGGAAATGGGCGATTCGATGCCAAGGAGAACACTTGTAAAAACGAAAATGGCATCCTCATTATGAGCGCGTTCTTTACCAGCTGATTGACAATATGCAATTCTGAATCTTGTCCTGGTTTGGGGGTCACTTGGTGTGGTCTCCTTATTAAAGACTTTCGTCTGATCTTCCGAATAATTATTCCTGACCACAGAATTCTTTTTACCAAACAATCGTTTGAATTTTCCGAACAAGCTTAATGCTCCTGATTATCCTTTAAGAAATTTAATGTTTCATTCTATTAAATGCTGTCCAATTTCTTGATAAATGATTGACAGTCATACTTTTGCGTATGAAATTTTTCCAAGGATCTCGGAGGACACATCAATCCTCCACCTCGTAAATTGGTGTTAGAAAAGCACCAGCCGACCAACCATTCCGAGATTGGTCATAAGGTGCTTCAAGATACCACCAGTTATAGCCATCCACCTCAACAGGCCCATCAATCACCAAAAAAACCTCAGAATCCAACGCGGTGAAGTTTGTAGTGCTGCTCAAGCCTGGTTCAGACCTCATCCTCAAGCCAACCCCTTCCGTACCACTCACCTGCACATAAATCCCAACCCCAATGACTCCTTCTGGCAGCAAGATTGTTGTTGGTGTTTCCATTGGTGTTATTTGAGTACTCAAACTTTCCATTGTAAATGTCGGCGCAGGAATTACTGTGAGTTCAGGTGCTACATGCCCCATCGGAGCAGGGTCACGACCCCAAAAAATTACGACAATTCCCATTAGGATCAACCCGACAAGAAATATCAAACCGGTCACAAGAGTGATGGGATTCAAAAGAAACTTTAGTTTATTTTTATCTCGTGATACAGACATCTAACGATTCTATTATGATTATGATAGTAATATTTACATCGTAATTATAGCGCATCATCAATAAAACTAATTGATCACATTTATCAACAAGATTGGTTTGTCCACTTCTTGAAATTTGGTCCAAGAATGATTGTGCTATAATTCCTTTGAGGAAAATCAACATCACATGGATCAAACAACCTTATTGAACAATCGCTATAAACTCATGCAGCCACTTGGTTCAGGCGGGATGGCAGTTGTCTATAAGGCTGTTGATGAGATGCTCGAAAGAACCGTGGCAGTTAAGATTTTACGGGAAGACTACGCTAAAGATAGTGCTTTTCGTGAACGTTTCCAACAAGAAGCCAAATCCGCTGCCAATCTCTCACATCCTAATATTGTCACAGTACATGATTTTGGCCTTGACGCGAACCAGGTATTTATTGTAATTGAATATATTGATGGGACTGATTTAAAAACACTCATCCGAAAAGAAGAGCGTTTCAGTTTGGAAGATACCTTAGATTTAATGACACAGGCTTGTGCTGGTGTGGGTTATGCGCACCGTGCCGGATTGGTTCATTGTGATATCAAACCGCATAATATGCTCGTTTCGCATGATTTTCAATTGAAAGTTACCGATTTTGGTATTGCCCGTGCCCTGGCGACCATACACCCGGATGAAAAGCTGGATATCGTGTGGGGATCTCCCCACTATTTTTCACCGGAACAAGCCGCCGGGGGCGCACCTTCCCCAGCATCAGATGTGTATTCTCTTGGGGTCATTCTGTATGAAATGTTGACCAATCAACTACCATTCGAAGCAAGTGAAGCAACCGAGCTGGCTCGAATGCACCGTGAAGAGATCCCCATTTCGCCCCGCAAGCTGAATTCGAGCATCCCAAAATCACTTGAAGAGATTATTTTGAAAGTGCTATCGAAAGAACCTTCTGCTCGATATAGAACAGCCGATCAATTCGGCCAAGTACTGCTTTCATTTGGTCAGCTTAATCAAAATAAGATCAATTCGGTCAAACTTCCTCAAGCAGGAAACGGATATCAGAAAAGGCAATTACTGACTCCAGAACCTGTATTACCCATATCTGAACCTCCTGAAAAACCAGCCCTTGAACAACTCAAACAGGAGGAACTCATTGAAGAGGAAGTTGCCATTGATTGGGTTGCCTGGCTGCTGGGATTACTTGCCTTTACCGCAATCCTTGGATTAGTCCCTTTTTGGCTGTATATTTATTATTCTATCAACCCTTGAACAAGCAAATTGAGTAAAGGACACTTATGTCAATAATTATTGCACCTTCCATTCTTTCAGCTGATTTCACACAACTTGGCGAGCAAGTTAGACAGGCTGTTGATGCTGGTGCTGATTGGATCCATGTAGATGTGATGGATGGCCGTTTTGTACAGAACATTACTTTTGGACATGTTGTAGTACAGGCTATCAGGCGGGTGACAGACGTTACTATTGATGTACATCTGATGATCGTCGACCCCGATCGACACCTTCAAACTTTTGCAGATGCAGGGACAGACCACCTTACTGTCCATTATGAGACTTGTCCACACATCAACCGAACACTGCAAACAATCAGCGATATGGGTATGTCTCCTGGAATTGTGATCAATCCAGGGACTCCAGTAAGCATGCTGCGGGAGTTAACAAATGATTTTGACTCAGTACTCCTGATGACAGTGAATCCGGGATATGGTGGTCAGTCATTTATTGAATCGATGTACGATAAAATTCACCGAACCAAAATTCTATTAGAAGAAACCGGGTCAAAAGCCACAATACAGGTTGACGGCGGAATTTCCAGTAAGACCATCAAAAAATGTTATGATGCGGGTGCAACCAATTTTATCGCTGGTGCAGCCATCTTCAACCACAAGGAAGGCATCGCCGCTGGGGTTCAAGACCTACGAAATGCAATTCAAGGTCAGGCTGTTTAAAGCAAAAATCGCGGTTTAAACCGCGACCTATGCTCACCAAGTGTGTTAATCCTATTTGGTGGACTTGACTAATGTTCTTATACAGCGAGTGCATAAGGTTTTTCGGACTAACCGACCATTCTCATATATGGTAACCTTCTGAAGGTTTGGTTTGAATTTTCGATTTGTCGCTCGCATTGAGTGGCTTCGGTTATGACCAAAGGTGGTCTTTTTTCCACAATTTTCACAGATCGCCATCGTATCGTCCTTTCAAAATTTAAGTTATAATGACCAGGTTTGGCTAACTCTTTGCCAAACAGCGAATTATTTTACCATACTCTAATTGAAGCAACAAGCAAATTAGGTGAAAAAATGTCTGAAACAGAAAATAACTATAACAAATTAGGCAGTGTCCTGATTCAAAAGGAAGCCATAGCGTCCATCGCTCGTCAATCAACACTTCAATCTTATGGTGTGGTTGGATTAGCACCAAAAAATCTAATTGAATCAATCCACCAACTCCTGAAGAAAGATGCAAAATATGGGGTTGAAGTGAATTTTGATCATGAAGGATTGTTGATTGACCTCTATATTATGGTTGAATATGGGACCCGAATTATATCAATCACAAACAGCATTGTAAACAGCGTGAAATATAACGTTGAAAAGACCATCGGGTTACCTGTGCATCGGATAAATGTACATGTGCGCGGATTGCGCATCAGCAACATGGATTAATTTCATCTATCTTATAAGAGAGCCTGAAATTATCGCGTTTATTAATACTTTGGAGAATTATGAGTGTCGTTGAATTAACAAAATTGAGTCCACAGGAACGACATAAGCTTGTTTCTTTACCTGTCAATGGCCAAGGCTTGAAAACATTGATGGAAGCCGGCATGATTTGGTTAAAAACTAACCAGCAGCTTGTGAACAATTTAAATGTTTTCCCTGTGCCAGATGGTGATACTGGTACAAATATGGTTTTAACCATGCAGGCTGCCTTCGACGAGATAGAAAATTCAGGAGATGAAAATATCGGCCAACTTTCTCATGCTATCGCTCGTGGAGCTCTGATGGGCGCAAGGGGAAATTCAGGAGTGATCCTGTCACAGATTTGGCGGGGCTTTGCCCGTGCTCTGGACGATCAACCCACGATGGATGTCAAACTTCTTGCAGAAGCACTCTTAGAAGCAAAAGAAACGGCTTATAAAGGCGTTGTCCGCCCGGTAGAAGGCACAATTCTAACTGTGATAAAGGATATCGCAGCACAGGCAAAAGTTTCAGCTCAACGAACAACTATCTTCACTGAAGTATTAGCGGATATTGTAGAAGCAGCAGAAGCTTCCGTTGAAAGAACACCTGATCTGCTTCCTATTCTTAAAAAAGCAGGGGTTGTTGATTCAGGCGGTAAAGGCCTCTTTTGTATTTTTGAAGGCATGTGGCGATTCATAAATGGTGATGCTCTGGATAAAGCTGTAACCGAAGTCATGCCCCTCTCAGAAATGAAACTGGAAGACACAATGGAATCAGTCGAACCAGGGCAGGATTACGAAGTGGTGATTGATTTCTCACCGGAGTCAACCTTTAACCTTGAAAATTATTACGACGAGCTATCAAAAATTGGCACCTCCATCCAGGTGGGTGAGGGTGATGGCATTTACCGTATGCATATCCACGTGCCCCTCGACAAGCGTTACCTTCCTATTGATCATACAATGACGCAGGGCACCATTCAAAAAGTCATGATGGAAAATTTAGTCGCTCAAATGGAAGGAAAGAAATCTGATAAACACCCGAAAATTAACCTTGCACAGGTTAAAGCAGACGAGACAGCTGTTGTTGCGGTATCACCCGGACCTGGCCTATCACGGATATTCGCGAGTTTAGGTGTGGCTGCTATCGTTCAGGGCGGACAAACGATGAATCCAAGCATTAAAGAGGTGCTGGCTTCTTTTGAGAATCTGCCAACTGACAAAGTGATCATCCTTCCAAATAACAAGAATATCATAATGGCTGCAAAAGAAGCTGCATCGATGACAGTAAAAAAGGTACATGTCATCCCAACAATATCAATTCCCCAGGGGATTTCAGCAATGTTTCGCTTTATTCCTGATGCAGGACTTGAAGAAAACACCGAATCAATGATTGAAGCGATTGATGAAGTGGAAACAGGTGAAATCACCACCGCCACACGAAGTGTTGAAATCGATAACATACAGGTTCAAAAAGGCCAGGTCATTGCGCTTTATAACGGAAAGCTTGTAACTTCTACAGACAATATTGACACAGCTACTGAAGAATTATTGATCGCTGCAAAAACCTGCGATTATGAACGGATTACGCTCTTTTATGGCGAGGATATGAAACTAACCCATGTCAATGCACTTGCCGATAAGATCCGATCGATCTATCCAGATCATGAAATTGAAGTTCATGAAGGTGGGCAACCGCACTACCAATTGATCATTGCAATTGAATAATAGAGTTAGAATTTACACTGGTCTCAAATTCCCTCCCTGCGAAATATGGAATTTTTGTGTTAAATGAAATTTTCGTTTAATGGAGAAATTCTTTCCCAGTTTTCCTAATTGGAGTGATACAATCCACTTCTATTAGCTTGTTGAATGCGTTATGATTAAGTTGTGGTTTACGATAGAATAACAATAGATAAATGAAAAAGGCATCAAAAGAATAATGCGAAGCTCAATAGAAAAACTCTACAAAATTCTCAAATTAGAAGCAGAATTCGGATTTAATAATAAGGCCGTCGTTGGTGGTCTGGAAAAATTAAGTGAAACCTGGGCTGGGGAGGCGCGTTCGGAGGATAATCCGGAAGAAAACATCCAGCAAGTGATCACTGTTTTTAAGAATTACCCAAACCTGAGTGTTTCAGAACGCTCACAAGCATTGAAGAAGATCGGATTTGTACTCAATATTCCTGGCCTGAAATATCTGCCAGACCCCCAGGCTGTAGCAGCTGAATCTAACGACCCCCAACCCGTGCCAGAAAAACCTGAAAGTGCAAATAATGATTTCATGAATCCTCATGGAGGGCAAGGTACACCACGTAACCAATTGAATGCACCTATTCCCATACCACATAATGCTGCACCGGATAAACTTGACGCACCTACGACAACTGTTCGCGGTGTGGGCGACAAACAATCCCAGCTACTGACTAAACTTAATTTGTTCACAATCGAAGACATGATATATTTCTTCCCCCACCGTTATGATGATTATTCGAAGCTTAAGCTGATAAAAGACTTGAGCTATGGAGAAGAAGTAACGATCCTCGTATGGGTCAAGAATGTAAGCACCTTTACGACACGAAACAAAAAACGCAAGATTGTCCAGGTGGTTGTTTCTGATAACACAGGCAGCATCCAATTGATGTGGTTTAACCAGGAATATCACCTTCGCTATTTAAGGAAGAACACCTTCCTCTCAATCTCAGGAAAAATCGAGCAGTATATGGGGCGACTGGTAATGTATCACCCTGATTATGAACAAATTAACCAGGAACAGCTGCATACCAAGCGTATCGTCCCAGTCTATTCTCTAACAGCCCGATTAAGCCAAAGATGGTTAAGAAGGATAATGTACAATGTCGTAAATGAGTGGGCACAAAAGATCCCAGAGTTTATAACCGAATATATCCTTAAAGATGCCAAGCTGTTAGACCTTTCAACAGCACTAAAGGAAATTCATTTCCCTGAATCAACTGAAACTCTAAAACAAGCTCGTTACCGACTTTCATTTGATGAGATCTTCCTGCTGCAATTAGGAGTACTGCGCCAGAAATATGAATGGGCACAGCACATAGGACGTGTGTTTTCTGTTGATGACGCATGGTTGCTCGACCAGATAAAACAGCTTCCCTTTATTTTGACCCATGCGCAGATGAAGGTATTAGAAGATATGCGCCACGACCTGGTCTCAGGTCACCCAATGAATCGTCTCCTTCAGGGGGATGTAGGTTCAGGAAAAACAGTTATTGCTGCTTTGGCTATCAGCATTGTTCTTAAAAACGGTGCTCAAGCAGCTTATATGGCACCGACCAGCATTCTAGCTGAACAGCACTTTGCCACCTTCAAACAACTACTGGCAAATCCTGAAGTCCAACATGCCAATATAAAAGAAAATCAGATCCGTCTGTTAATGGGTGATACCCCTCGGAAAGAAAGGGAGGATATTCTAACTGGGTTAGCTGATGGCTCAATTAAATTAGTCATTGGAACGCATGCGCTAATAGAAGAGCCAGTGGTGTTCAATGATCTCCAGATTGCAATCATTGATGAACAACATCGCTTTGGTGTCTCTCAGCGAGCGACTTTGCGTGAAAAAGGCGAAAATCCTCATCTGCTTGTCATGACTGCCACACCTATCCCGAGATCTTTAGCTTTGACGATTTACGGGGATTTAGATGTCAGTGTGATGAATGAAATCCCACCCGGTCGTCAACCCGTCGAAACACATATCGTTTATCCTCTCGAGAGAGAACGAATCTACACGTTGATTAACTCCCAGGTCGAACAAGGCCATCAAGCTTTTATTATTTATCCCCTGGTTGAAAAGGGAGAAAATGAGGAAAGCATGGCTGCAGTCGAGGAGCAAGAGAGATTACAATCAGAAGTCTTTCCAAATTTGCGTGTAGGTCTCTTACATGGACGGCTACGACCTGATGATAAAGACAAAATTATGCGGCAATTTCGCAATCGAGATTTTGATATTCTTGTGTCGACCTCTATCGTCGAGGTTGGTGTGGACATCCCAAATGCCACAGTCATGGTTGTCGAAAGTGCTAACCGATTTGGACTTGCACAATTACACCAATTCCGGGGACGTGTAGGACGAGGATCGGACAAATCTTATTGTATTTTGATACCTGAAACCAGCGATGCTGCAGAAAACGAGCGGTTGCTCGCTATGGAAAGCACGAATGATGGTTTTGAATTAGCCGAACATGACCTTCATCAACGCGGACCTGGCGAATTCCTTGGAACCAGACAATCAGGGTATACAACCTTGCGACTGGCAAATATAATGGATGTCCAATTAATTGAAAAAGCACAACACTATGCGCAGGAAGTTCTTGAAAATGATCCAAAGCTCACAGCTCCTGAACATGAACGAATGCTGGATGCCCTGGACCATTTCTGGCCTTCTGCAGAAGGAGATATGAGTTGATATGACCACTGTTTTATTTCCTGGAACCTTTGACCCCATTCATTATGGACATATCAATATTGCCAGAAGAGCAGCTGACCTTTTTGATGAGGTTATTGTTGCTGTGTATGCCAGAGAACAGAACAATATTCTTTTCTCACCCAAAGAACGCCTAGCACTCGTTGAAGAAGCATTTAAAACGATTGGTAACATCAGCGTGACAGCTTACACAGGATTGACTGTAAAATTCGCCAAAAAAGTTGGTGCGCAATCAATCGTAAGGGGGTTGCGTGTCTTTTCAGATTTCGAATATGAATTCCGTATGGCATTGGCAAATAACCATCTTGAGCCTGATATTGACGTCATCGCATTTATCACCAGTGAGAAGCACACCTTTCTATCCTCAACAACAGTGCGGGAAATTGCCGCATTGGGTGGAGATGTGTCCAGTATGGTTCCCCTTCATGTCCAAAAAGCTTTGGAACACCGATTTGCAATTTTAGGTGACGACCAGGATATTGTGCCATTAACCTCACTCAGGGATTGAATCGCTGAGAATCGTAATTTGTGTTAAGATTGGTATAACGCTTGCAACCTGTTTTTATGTGATTCTGAAGCGGAGGAAGTTATGGATATCTTACATCTTGTAGATCGCCTTGAGGAGTTGTTCAATGAAAGCCGCCCTGTCTGGCTGACACATAGTGTGATTGTTAATGAAGATCATATGCTGGACATCATCGATCAAATGCGGGTTGCTATACCAGAAGAAATAAAAAAAGCACAACAGATCATTACGCAAAGGGATCGCATCTTAGCCCAGGCAAAAGAAGAATCTAACAGGACAATTTCCCTGGCCAGGGAAAAGGCTGAAAAAAGTCTGGAAGGCAATGAATTAATTCAATCCGCGAATTTTAGAGCAGAAGAGATCGTTGATCAGGCAAGAAAAGAAGCTGTTAAAACACAACATGAGGCTGATAAATACATCCTGGAAACCTTAACCAATTTGGAGATGCATCTGGACCGATTGGTATCCCAGGTTCGAAATGGGATCAGCACCCTGCAAAGCGATGTCTATCCACCGTCACAAGGACCAGGGAATCCAAATCCTTCGCAAAAGGAATAGCTCCAAAATATATGCTAATTAAGATCAAATTGTGAAAACAGCATCTGAAAGTTCAGATGCTGTTTGATTCTCTTCGACTCATTCAGGATAATTATGCACGTCTACGGTTCATGTAATGCAACTGGAAGCACCTCATCCATATGCTTAACAGTTATCAGTTCCATCTCCTTAAGAATATCTTTCGGAACATCTTCTAAATCTTTTTCATTATATTCAGGAAAGATGACCTTCTTCAAACCTGCACGATGAGAGGCCAAAACTTTTTCACGAATGCCCCCAACAGGCAAAACTCGGCCGCGCAATGTAATTTCTCCGGTCATCCCCACAAGATGATAACTGGGTCTGTTTGTAAATGCTGAAATCAGGGCTGTTGTGATCGTGATCCCTGCACTGGGGCCATCCTTAGGAATAGCTCCCTCAGGGACATGTAAATGCACATCCACATTCTCAAAACGAGTCTTTTCAATATTCAACATATCAGCCCGAGATTTCACATAAGACAAAGCTGCCTGCGCTGATTCTTGCATAACGTCTCCAACCTGACCTGTGATCTGGAGATTTCCTTTCCCTTCCAGGATCAGCACTTCAACAGGCATGATCTCACCACCATTCTCTGTCCATGCCAATGCAGTCGCAACACCAACTTCATCCTCCCCTTCAGCTTCATTCTGAAAAAATTGCCGTGGTCCTAAAAACCTTCGAATTGCTTGCTGTGTGATCCTTTTGGGATAATCCTTATTCTCGGTCTTCAAACGTGCAATCTTGCGTAAGACTCGCCCGATCTCTCTTTCAAAGTTTCTAACACCTGCTTCATAAGTATATTCACGAATAATCTTTAATAATGCTTGCTCATAGAAAGAAATACCTTCGTCCTGCAAGCCTGTTTCTTCAAATTGGCGGGGAATCAGGAAACGTTTAGCAATCTCCAGTTTCTCCTCTTCGATGTAGCCAGAAAACCTGATAACTTCCATTCTATCCAACAGTGCTGGTGGAATGGTGCTGAGGCTGTTAGCAGTTGTAATAAAAATCACCTTTGAAAGATCATAAGATACTTCTAAATAATGATCTGAAAAGCTGTTATTTTGTTCTGGATCTAACACTTCTAATAAAGCGGAAGAGGGATCACCTCGAAAATCAGCCCCCAACTTATCGATCTCATCCAACATGAACAAGGGGTTATTCGTACCAACACGGCGCATTGTTTGAATGATACGCCCAGGCATTGCGCCAATATAGGTCCGGCGATGTCCTCGAATTTCAGCTTCATCACGCACGCCACCTAAGGATACACGAACAAACTTCCGACCTATTGCGCACGCAATTGATTTACCTAAGGATGTCTTGCCTGTTCCCGGAGGACCCACAAAACATAGAATAGGCTGACGAAGACGTATTGGTTTCAGATTACGGATGGCAATATATTCAATGATCCGATCTTTTGCCTTCTTAAGGCCATAATGATCTCTTTCAAGTACATCCTTGGTATGGATGACATCCAAATTGTCTTGTGTTGACTCCTGCCAGGGCATCTCCAACAACCAATCCAAATATGACCGGATAATGCCCACCTCAGGTGCCAACGCTGGCATTTGTTGTAACCGTTGTAATTCACGTTTAGCCTGTTTTTTTGCTGTTTCTGGTAACCCTTTTTTGTTAATCTTTTCTCTAATATCCAGGATTTCTTGAACCCAAATATCTCCCTCCCCTAACTCGGATTGAATAGCTTTCATCTGTTCTCGTAGATAGTATTCTCGATGTGAACGGTTGACTTCAGTTTGAACCTGAGTTTGTATTTCATCTTCCAATTCCAAAACTTCCAATTCCTCGGCAAGCAGTTGATTTATTTTCTTCAATCGCTCAACTGGATGTGTCATCACCATAAGCGTTTTACGGATATCATTTGTTAAAGACAGCGAAGTTGCGATCATATCAGCCAACCAGCCAGGATCATTGATATTCATGGAAAACAAATGCGCTTCCTCAGGTAAGCTGCTGTTGAGTTCGACACAATTTTCAAACTGACTTCGTGCAGTCCGCATCAATGCTGTCAATTGACGTGTCATTTGGAACTGATCCAATTTCAAGCGTGCCTCAACGATCATGTAGGGTTCCTTTTCAATAATTCGCAAAATTTCGACCCTTCGACGACCCTGTACCAATGCAGAGTAATTCCCGTCCTGGATTGTTATCAAGCGTCCAACTGCCAGCTCCATCCCAACTGGCAAGAATTGGCTCTTATAATCTCCCTCAACCTCCTCATCAGAAAGGAAAAGCGCTATAGCTGTCAGGTTTTGGTCATGGACGGTTTCCACAGCCTTTGGACTGTTCTCATCACTAAGAAAGATAGGTGAGATCATCTTCGGAAAGACGACAATATCCTTAAGAACAAATGCGGGGCTGATGAAGGTCCCCCTTTCATCAACTTCGTGGTCTGAAACGAGGTAGAGTTCTTCTGTTCTTTGATGGAGATTTCCTATCAAATCCTTTTCATCATCAGAAGGCGGCAGCCAATTCTCATCATTCATAATTTCTCCAATTTTTGGTATCAAAAGCTCTGATCATCTGGATTATTCTCTCTCGAGTCCGGGAAATACTTCTCTCGCTGCAGCAGCCACGAAAACACTCCCCGTGATTAGAATAACCGCATCCTGACCAGCTTCTTCCAGTGCTTGCTTGAAAGCATCCTCAATAGGTGTTATCGCTTGCGCTGAACTCCCACAGCGATGCACAAACTCAACCAGCTTATCCGCATCGATAGCCCTTGGGTGGATGGATTGGGTTGTGATCACCCTCTGTACCCTGGGCAGCAATTCCTGGAACATCCCTTCGATATCCTTATCCTCCGAGGCACCGAACACGAGCAATATGGGCAATCCCGGGAAATAGTCATCCATTGCCTGGTGTAAACGCAATGCGGAATAACGATTATGAGCTGAGTCGATCACTACAGGTGGATGATGTCTTAATATTTCCATCCTCCCCGGCCATGAAACATTAGAAAATCCCTCCCGGTATGCCTCCTGAGAGAGACACAAACCCAATTTCTCTGCTGTTTTTAGGGCAGCATAAGCAGTCGCAGCATTTTCAACCTGGTGAAAACCTAATAACGGAATTCGAATGCGTAAAGGGCTCCAGATCGCGCGTCCAGCAGATTCAACAAACTCATCTACCATTGGCTGCTCTTCTGGTGTCCATGCCAGGAATGTTTGCCCGTCTAAGCTATGGGCATCAGCAGCGAAAAGATAATCCCGCCCAACCTGTATCATGGGAGAATTCCGTTCACGAGCGATATTTTCTAGCTTGAGTCGTGCTTCTTCCTTTTGCGGCGATACAACCACAGGTTTATTAGGTTTGATGATCCCACCTTTTTCCCCGGCAATTTCACTCAGGGTGTTCCCTAATATCTGTACATGATCGTAAGAGATCGAAGTAATGACCGACACGAGTGGATCAACAATATTAGTCGCGTCCAGACGACCTCCCAGACCAACTTCAAAAACAGCGTAATCAACCTTTTGTTGCGAAAAATAATGGAACGCCAAAGCCGTGGTTAACTCGAATGTTGTAATTTCAGGCACCTTTTGAGTGATTGGTTTAATCATCTCAACTGCTTCAACCAGGGCCTTCTTCGGGATTTGATGCCCATTGACACAGATTCGTTCAGTAAACTCGACCATATGTGGCGAAGTATACAAACCAGTGACATAACCTTCTGCCCTTAAAACACTGGCACAAAATGCTGATACTGACCCCTTCCCTTTTGTCCCAGCAACATGGATTATTTTATAATCTTTCTGAGGATTGCAAAGATAACGCATGAATTCACGCATACGATCAAGGTTAAATTTTTCGGCTGCATTTCGAAAATTACGTTTAAGGCTGTAATCAATAAAACTGTAAAGAAAATCCAGCGCTTCCTGATATTGCTGATCAATAGTTACCATCCAACATATCCTTATTTCAATCGCAAATCAAAATAAAACTGAGCATATTATCGTCATCGATATCAAAGTTAATTTTCCCGAAAGGGGGTAGATCAACTAATCATTGATTATATCCCAGCTATGAAACCATTAGGAAATATTGCATCACTGA
>CAYTXE010000027.1:0-24059 GCA_964441045.1 uncultured Candidatus Brevefilum sp. | reverse complement strand
TGTTTTACTTCATGAAGCTTGGATAAGGTCTGATAAACGGATTCATCTATAGCTTGGTGAATTTTGCGTGGGGAAATTTTCTCAAGGATAACGTTTAGTTTTCATAAAAAAAGTAGCAACGATAACCGCGATCTATTAGTCTGGTGTTCTTCATGTTACTCTATCTAACAAATGACTTGTGGAACTTACCTACAAATAAAGGAAATATTGAACTCTTTCACACTTATGCCATTCACAAAATATTTAATTTTGACTATTGTTCCCGATGCTTTTCCAGGTACCTATCTGCCCAAGTTTTTGTAGGAACTATTTTATCTGACTTATTTGCTACCCAATCTCCTCTTAAGTGACAGGCTTCTGTCTCCCAATTAAAATCTCCCCTAAAAGGTTCCCAAATAATGCCCCACTGCCAATTTAGCTGACCAGTGATTGAAATGGTATCCTCCCATTTTTCTGAATTTTCTGAAAGATCCTCACCGCTGCAGGCCAGCCATTGATGTTTATGATCGACAGTAATAGTGGATGGTTTTAAATTCAGTTTGCCGGTGGAAGGGTCGAAATCACCAATTATCTCTCCATTGAATTTTAACCAACCACTAGCCGTACATAGTTCATCTACATTAATATTATAATTTTCATCGCATTGGTTAATTGTCGTATTACCTGTCCCTTCTCCTGAGATTTTCCCTGTGACTTTGCATGTCTCTAAATTCAATGTTAATTCAATTTTGGCATCTGCACTGGGAGGTACACATGCGAAGCATACTGCTTTAGGTCCGTTTGTTGTCTCAAAATTACCTTCATAAGTTTTTGTAATATGCTTGCCATCATCCCGCCGAGCCTCATTGATCAGCCAATTTACGAATTCATCCTTGGTCGCCCATTTTTGCCCCGGACCATATAGATGTTCAACCCCTACAATATATATGTGTGAATATGATGCCCGGAATTTTTCTAATTCATAATATGGTCTACAGGGATTTTCCTGGAGTGTGCTTATCCATTCTTGACGCATCATATTGATCGTAGTCCGCATATGGGCTCTGAAAAGAGCATCTGAATCCTTTCCGAATACGTCTTCTATCTGCTTTCTGAGCAGCGTTTGTTCTTCGGAAAAAGTTGATGCCGAAAAATCAAAATCATGAATGGAATATTTAACACACAAAATGGTAATAAAGGTATCAATACCTCTTCCTGCTTCCATTGCTCCAACGAGTTTCAAGGTTTGGGTTGCGGGGTTTAAGGCGATCACACTTTCGAACAATCCTTTTCCCATAGCATTTATAAATGCTTCATACCCTTTATTTTGAATGATTTCAGCAAATTCGGTAAAGATAGGCTTCATCATTTCCACACGCTGTAGGGCAACATCATGTTGATAACCATTAATTTGACTTGCTTGATATGCTTCTTGTATCGCACTTTGTAATACCGTTGGTGCTAACAGCAGTGAGTTTGATATGTTGTCCGCTGTGATCTTGACTCCAATCCCCCGACCGACTCCCCAGGAGGTTGTTATCAGGCCAATGATCGCAATGACTATTATGGGGTCAACTCTGATCAGGCGATATCCTGGGATGGGTTCCTGGTACCACCTGTATAGTTTTCGAAGAAAGATCACAATTTTTTTGAATATTTTCATCATTCATCTCCATCGGGTACAGATGTCATGGCATCGACATAAAACAGGCGATCCTCAAGGAATCCCAAAATCAATTGCTGGGAAATATAGAGATCTACACCTTCCTGGATAAACCCAGAATTTTCAAAAGGAACCAAAGTTGAATTTGTCAGCAGAGATTGAATTTGTTCTGGCGATGCACCTAAGGGGAATTGATTTGGATGGTAGGGTGTAGGAATGTTGCCGTCAGGTAATGTGATTGCTTCCCCATCAGATTGGAATACCCCATCCGTAAAAGTATAGCTGGTTTTCCCCTGGCAATAGACCCATGTTTCAAGTCGTACATGGTTGCCTTGCTGATCATCGATTTCCATAATGATAAAGGTGTCAGGCCAACTAAATTGATCAACAGTCATCTGCTGTTGTTCTGATAGTTCTAAGGCTTGTTCTAAATTAATTGAGGTTTCTGGAGTCCACATTGGTGTCTCATCCAAGATCGGTATCTGTGTGAAGATTTGAGCAACTTGGCTAGGTATCAAATCAATTAGCGGGTAATCTCGAAGCTGAACAATCAAACCTGCAGCCACCACGAAAACCAGGCTTAAACAGCATAAAATCACGAATATAGGTAATAGCAATAATGGCCAGGCGATTTCCCTTTTTGTCTTATTCTGTATGGAATTTGCGGCGTGTTGTTTTGAAGGCTGAATAATCGTTCCGCACTGAGGACATATCCCCGTGTTTATCTGAATATGTGCGCCACACTTTGGACAATTCATAATCACATCCTCTTCAAACTCGAATTAAAATGTTCTTAGTCTCAATAATTGATATTTTGTTTTACATGCCAGTGATCAAGGATCTCATTTTTGATCAATTAAGGGATAGATTGTTTTTGTGGAATATGAAAGGCAATATTGTTAATCCAAAATTTCAGATTCAACTAGCATTAACTTACGCCGGATTTGTTAATTGTTCCCGAATGGATAAATCCAATATTGATACCTGTAAAGGTAATTATTTGTGAGAATGAACTAAATTCGTGGAAAAACTTGTTAATCAAAATAAACCACGAGTACACAACTCTTTGCTTACTCAATTGACCAGTTAATCTTCTTATATCCCTTAAGAAGCAGAAAGACAGACGCGAGCGTTTTAGTAAGGTGGCAAATTTATCGTAATAACTTCCTTACTGGTTGTAGCCTCCGCCAATGTATTTTGTTAATTGATTAATCGTGAATTTCTGACTGCTGATGATCCCTTT
The DNA here is from genome assembly GCA_964441045.1 of uncultured Candidatus Brevefilum sp. Taxonomy (GTDB): domain Bacteria; phylum Chloroflexota; class Anaerolineae; order Anaerolineales; family Anaerolineaceae; genus Brevifilum. The sequence goes on along the minus strand of CAYTXE010000027.1, from coordinate 21,174 downwards.
GATCACATCGCCAATTGAGATCATGCCTACAATCTGATTGTTCTCTACCACCGGCAAGTGTCGAATCCTTTTCTCAGTCATCATTATCATGCAATCTTCAATGCTTTGAGAAGGGTCAACGGTAAAGACCACACGTGTCATGACCACACTAACAGGTTCGTCAAGTTTGCAGGTACCTTCTTCGGCAATCATTCGGACAAAATCACGCTCAGAGACAATCCCTGCAATCTGGTCGTTCTCTAAAACGAGTAAATTGCCGATACGTTTTTCCGACATGATTTTCATTGCATCTATGATGGTTGTCTTCGGTGAAACAGACCAAACCTCATCCCCCTTCGCTTCCAATAGGTCTCTTACACTGGTGAGCATAGGCTATCTCCTTTCAAGATATTTGGCTTGGAATTCGATAGTTGAGCAGTACAGTGATTCTGCATTGCGCTTACCTGCTCATAAGAATTTATATTTTATTATATCAGTTCTACTGATGTCCACTTGAAAGATGAATGGGATCCAAGTCTTTATCCTATTATCCTGTTGTTGATTTTCTGAAATTAGTATATTTCCTGATCATTTTTCCTAACCTTTCTGATTGGTTAGTCGAGAGAAGCGCGATGTTAATATTGTTTATAAACTTGATGTATTATTAAACAGATGAGGAAAAAGGGTATGAGCTGCATATCGAGGAAGAGCGGTCATAAAAGATACATTTCTGCTTGGTTGGTGTCGAAGTGAGTGAGGTTGGCGGGCTTACCGTTGAAATATTTTCTAAGGTTGTTCCGGCTGGAAAATATGCAGTTTACACGCATTATTTCAGTGACGGCGGCTACGGGCAGGCTTTCAAGGTGGTATATGACTGACTCGAAGAATCAGTGTATCAATCCGCATATGCCTTTGACATCCAGGTCTATGATAACCGCTTCAAAGGTCCAGATGATCCAGATTCTGTCCTTGAAATACTCGTCCCCGTTATCCCAAAGTGAAGTCAAAATAAAATCTAAATTAGCAAAGGAAAAATCATGGCTGAAGAATATCAAATAGTAAAGCTCGATGACCCTGCATGGGAGGTCATAGGACAAGGCATCACTGAATATAATACACAGCAAGCAGGGGAGGATCAAGGTAAGAATCTGTGTTTTGTGCTGCAAAATCCCGATGGTGAGATTGTAGGTGGTGTAATTGGCTCAACCTATTGGGATTGGCTGTATGTTAATCTGATGTGGCTCAGAGAGGACTTGCGTGGTCAAGGATTCGGAAAAGAGCTTTTATCTCTTGCCGAGGAAGAAGCGCTCCAGCGCGGTGCCATGGATGCTTACCTGGACACCTTTAGTTTCCAAGCGCCTGGGTTCTATCAGAAACAAGGCTATGAAGTCTTTGGGCAACTAGATGATTTTCCCACAGGACATCAGCGATTTTTTCTCAAAAAGAAACTACAGGCAATTTGAAGATTTCGAAGGGCAACGCATTAACAGAAGGTGCCCATTGAGCCTCCCTTTACCTTGATAAAGTGGGATTTAATTCAGCAATCTTATTACATCATAATCATTTGCGTCATATCATCCGTGGTTGCTGGATTGAGCCCAAAGGTTGATATCCCCATCAACTGCATATTTATCTATTACTTCCAGCTCCCCAGGGGAGAAATCCAAATAATGAATGGCATTCACATTCTCTTCCACCTGTTCCGGGCTGCTTGCCCCCATTAGGACGCTGACGACCCTTTTATCCCTCAAGATCCATGTGATGGCCATTTGAGCAAGTGTTTGACCCCGTTTTTGAGCAATTTCATTGAGTGCAGCGATATTCGCAAGGTTGTTCTCTGACAACAATTGTTTATTCAACGAACCATCTTTCGTCACCCGGGAGTCCTCAGGAATCCCGTGCAAATATTTATTTGTGAGCATTCCCTGGGCTAAGGGTGAAAAGGCAATCAAGCCGATACCGTGCTGCCCTAGAATGTCAAGCAGTTTATCTTCAACCCATCGATTCAGCATGGAATAGGAGGATTGATGGATCAGGCATGGTGTTCCCAGTTCTGACAAAATTCTTAGAGCTTTCAAGGTGTTTTTAGGTCCATAGGAAGAAATGCCCACATAAAGAGCTTTGCCCTGGCGGACGATCAAGTCCAGGGCTTGCATGGTCTCTTCCAAGGGAGTCTCTGGATCAAAACGGTGTGAATAAAAAATATCAACATATTCCAAACCCATCCTTTTAAGACTTTGGTCCAGGCTGGCGATCAGATATTTCTTGGATCCCCATTCCCCATACGGACCAGGCCACATGTAATATCCAGCCTTCGAGGAAATGATCATCTCATCCCTGTGACGGCGGAAATCCGAGTTGAGGATGCGACCAAAATTTTCTTCTGCAGATCCTGGGGGTGGACCGTAATTATTCGCCAAATCAATATGCGTGATGCCTAAATCGAAAGCCTTTCTTAGGATATCCCTGCCATTTTCAAAGGAATCGTATCCCCCGAAATTGTGCCATAAACCTAAGGACAATAAAGGTAATTTTAAGCCGCTGTTCCCGCACCTTCGATACTGCATGTGGTCATAGCGGTTGTTGTTGGGAAGATAGTCTGGTGATCCATTGACATAAGACATTGTTTCTCCTTGATCCGCATGAATATAAAATCATTATACTGTCATTCAAAATATAAGCCCTTGAAATGCGATGGAACGGATGATAATGAAAGCTAATCTTCTTAGAGAATGACGGATTATTTTTGAAGCTTAATATTGAGGGTTTTGATACTTGGTTTGTATGGAATATTGATAGTTAAAGAAGAATTTTGATTTGTCTTATAATAAAAAATGCGATGTAATGTTACATCGCATTTTACACTTGCATATATTATGATGAATTACTCAATTACGTCAACATTTTGGGCTTGGGGGCCTTTGTCACCGTCAACAACTTCAAATTCTACACGCTGACCTTCACGCAGGGTGCGGAAGCCTTCAGAATTAATCGAAGTGAAGTGAACAAAAACATCTTTTTCTTCATCGTCACGGGCAATAAAGCCATAGCCTTTTTCGCCATTGAACCACTTGACGACGCCAAGAATTCGTTCTGCCATGCTTGGAAACCTCCTTTGTACAATATTCCTACTTGTCCTGCTAACGTACGTTCCAAACAAGAGCAAAACGATCCCAGTCTTATCGAACTTCCGTTAACCTTCTTTCCCTAATATACTATGCAATATCCGAATCGTCAATATGAAAGCAGCAGGGAAATTTATCAACACCAACTTTAAGCGAGTGATTGAATCCTGTGAAAGCTCCGATGGTCTTATAATGATTGATTTGGTCCAGTAATGTCAGACCCTGTTTTGTTATCCACCTGTTCTTTTTTTGATTTGTGGATTTTTCTGCCTTCAAGGGCTTCAACAATGCCGGCAAGGATGAGCATCACTGCTACACCTTCATCCATGTTGCCTATGAGAGGTATATTGTCGGGGATAACTTCAATAAATCCCGAAGTGGGATTCAGGATGTAAATTATTCCAACAACTGCCAAAGTATAGACAAGCCAGGTTGGCCAACCAGCTTTCGAAAGAGGTTCACTCAAGAACCGGATAAATCCTGATGTTTTTATCTCCTCTTCATCTCGCGGGATCAATTGATCATTCATGCACGACCTCCATAGATAATAACTAAAGACATATTTGTATCATTAATCTTTTTTTGATGTTGTATTCACGCCCAAAATGACGGCAGGTGTTTACGGTAAGTGAGGAGATAATCCTCAAATATCTGCTGTGCAACATCCATGTCCCGGATGACCGGATCAAGGAGTAGTGCTTGCAGCGCCATCTGCCGATCTCCATTTACTACCGCATCAACAGTAAGATGACTGATGGTGATCTCGCGCCGGATGAGTTCAGCGATACCCTCTGGTAATGGTCCCACAGGGATGCCGATAACGCCATCAGCATTGAGCAATCCTGGCAGTTCTATGATAGCGCCAACCGGAAGATTTGGGATTTGTCCCTGGTTGGGCAAATTGACTGCTTCCCAAAGGAAATCACTATCCTTGAGAATATTTTCAATAATTTCCAAAGCCCCTTCGCTGTAGCTGGGGACAAATCTGTCGGGATTTTCTTGCGATTCTATTGCAGCTTCTAACTCGATCCATTTTTCATCGCGCTCCTGGCTGTGATGCTGCCATTCATAAAGTTCTAAATCGAATTTCTCCCAGGGCTTCGTGTTCGGGTCGCTCATCCAAGGCAAGTATTCGCATAGGTGTTCATCTCCTGGGATTGGGAACAGACCGAAAACATCAAATACTCGCCGGGTGAGGGGTTCAAAGGTTGCTGGTAGCTCTTCCCAGCGTTGACGAAAATGAGGGTATAGATCTTCACCTGTTTTGCGATCCCGTAATGCCAGCATCCAGGTGAAGTGATTGACACCAGCAGCTGTTATCTTTATTTTTTCATGGGCTTGGAAAGCTGTGGCGATCATACCTGAAGCATATTTCGGGCTGGCATGAGTACTGGTGAAATTGGGAGGGACGTGAATGCCCAGATCAGCTGCCATGGCTTTCCCTATCATGGCGTACGCTGCACCAAGTTGATGGCATAGACCGATGACCTTGATCTTGCTGTGTCGGTGAACAGCAGCACAAATACGCTGCATGGGATTGGTAAAGTTGATCAACCAGGCATTTGGGCATAGTGCTTCCATATCCCAGGCGATTTCCAGGATGGGCATGATATTTCTGGCAGCATGTGCAAAGCCGCCTGGACCGCTGTTCTCAGCATACGGTTGACGAACGCCATACTTCAATGGGATGCGATAGTCAGACTCCCAGAGCTTTTCTCTGGGACCTACTTCAATCGCATTGATCACGAAGTCAGCCTCTTTGAGTGCATCATGATGATGCGTGAAAGCGCTGATCTGCATATGACACGCCCAAGCATCATTGAGCCAACGAACGAATGTTTGCATGATTTCCAGATGGGATTCATTTTGATCAACCAACACCAGTTGGCTGCCTTTCAGGGTATCACTACGTAATAAAGTAACAAGCGTGGTCACACCAAAGGAATAACTCCCAGCACCAATGCAAACGATCTTGGGTTGATTAGGCATCATTTTTCCACTTTCAGTCAGAGGATGTTTGTTTAAGATAGGTATCAATGGATCGCGCAGCTTTTCTTCCTGCGCCCATGGCCAGGATAACTGTTGCGCCACCGGTGACGATATCACCACCAGCATAAACGCCCGGCTTACTGGTTGCCATTGTGGTTTCATCAACAATGATGTTCCCCCATCGGTTGAAATCCAGATCTTCTGTTGTGCGCTGGATGATTGGATTTGAGCCATTGCCCACCGCCACAATCGTCAGGTCAACTGGCACGTTGTATTCTGATCCGGGAATGGGAATAGGGCGACGTCTACCTGAATTATCAGGTTCACCTAACTCCATCCTGATCATTTGAATGCTTTGCAACCACCCCTTTTCGTCACCCAGGAAGGCTACAGGGTTATTCAAGAATTGGAATGATACACCTTCCTCTTTTGCATGTTCAATCTCTTCAATACGACCTGGCATTTCATGCTCTGTGCGTCGATAGAAAATACTGCCTTTTTTTGCGCCCAAGCGGAGAGCAACACGGACTGAGTCTAAGGCTGTGTTTCCACCGCCAATCACTGCCACATGTTTACCTTCGCAATCGATCACAGGCGTATCATATTTTGGAAACTGATAGGCTTTCATCAGATTGACCCTTGTCAGAAATTCATTGGCTGAGTAAACACCTACAAGGTTTTCGCCAGGGATGTTCATGAAATAAGGTAAGCCAGCACCCACGCTGATGAAAACAGCACTATATCTCTCCTCTGTCATCAATTCGTCGATGGTATAAGCCACACCAATGATGGTATTAGGTAGGAACTTTACCCCCAAGTCTGCGAGGGCGTCTACTTCTTCATGAACAATGGTCTTTGGTAAGCGGAACTCGGGAATGCCGTATGTTAATACACCACCTAATTCATGAAAAGCCTCGAATACGGTTACCTCATGTCCCATCCTTATCAGGTCTCCCGCGCAGGACAAACCTGATGGACCAGAACCAATGACAGCTACTTTCTTGCCGGTTTTTTCTTTCATCGGTATGGGCAGCGGTATCAGATCACCATGAGTGCGGTCATAATCTGTAACAAAGCGCGCCAGGGCACCAATAGCAACACTGTCACCACGACGTGTGAGGATGCAAGCCCCTTCACATTGGTCTGATTGTGGGCAAACTCGGCTGCAAACGGAGGCAAGAACATTGTCTTCTTTGATTAACCGGGAGGCTTGAATGTAATCCTTTTCAGTGATCATTTGGATGAATTCAGGGATCTTAACACCTACGGGGCATCCTGCGACACATACCGGACTTTTGCATGCCAGGCAGCGCTGAGCTTCAAGCTGTACCAAGGCTTCAGTAAAACCAAGGTTAACCTCGTTAAAATCATCCGTTCGTTCTTCTGGGTTACGGGTGGGCATGGGTTGGCGAGGTATTCGGCGAATTTCCTTACGGTTGGCTCGTTCAATTTTTTCTGCTGCTGCTTCCAGGGCACAAGTTTCCTGGTGAAGATAGGATCGATTTCGGTTCCTCAGAGTATTGAAATCAACCAGGTGTGCATCGAATTCCGGACCGTCCACACAGGCGAATTTCACTGTATCCCCGATCACAACACGACACCCACCGCACATACCAGTGCCATCGACCATGATTGAATTCAAGCTGACAACAGTGTGTATTCCATATGGGCGTGTCATCTCCGCAACTGCACGCATCATAGGGATGGGGCCCACTGCCAGGACGTAATCTATTTTTGAGTTTTCTTCGATTACCTCTTGCAGCTGATCCGTGACGAAACCCTTGGCGTGATATGTGCCATCGTCTGTACAGATTCGCACCTCATCAGCGATTTCTCTAAGTTCATCTTCAAGAAGGACCAAGGATTTCGTTCGAGCACCGATGATGGCGGTAACATGATTTCCAGCTAATTTGAGGGCTTTTGCCTGTGGAAAGCTGACAGCAGTCCCCACACCCCCACCAATGACCACAACATGACCGAACAGGTCAATCTCGGAGGGATTTCCCAATGGGCCAACCAAATCATGGATCATGTCACCTGCTTCAAGCTGGTTCAATTCCCGTGTGGTTTTTCCAACACTCTGGACGATCAGGGTGATCGTTCCAGATTGAATGTCGGAATCGACGATCGTCAATGGGATCCGCTCTCCTGTTTCTGAGACGCGGATAATCACAAATTGTCCGGGTTTCCGTTTACGAGCAATTAACGGGGATATTATTGAAAATTTTTTTATGTCAGGTGCGATAAATTGTGCTTCCAGGATTAAATTATTTGGCATATTGTTCTCTTATGATACGTGTGTCGAGAATGAGTTGATGATAGGAGGATAAATTAAATGGAGTTAGGAATTTCTTACAAGCTATCAATAAATCTAGTAACATTTACAAAGTTAACCTTCAGGTGGCGGTGAGGCGATCTTAAAACACCAATATGCACTGTTGTTGCTCGATGGAGAGTGTAAAGGTCCCTGAAGGCAATATAAACCCGTTTCCAAATTCGTTTTTGACTGGAAAAGGTCAGCCCCACCTTTTCCCTGGTAGGAAACTAATGAGATAATATCCCCGGTTTCATATATCAGCTTGATTTGTTTCGGTGAAGTATCCGTTTGCCAAAAGACAATCACCGGGTCTGTGTCAAAACTTGTCGGTATTCCAACATCATGGGTTGGAATACCTTCATGCTGTCGGATATCAAAGAATATCTCGTTTTCATAGAGAAAGACACCAGGGTAAGGTGGTTCTGTTGAGAGTTTCGCCAGCTTATTGTTCAAGAAATCCAATGGAAGCTCAAAATCAAATAGTGAACTTGCTGTAAGAAGCCCGATAAAGCTGAAAACGATAACAACAATCCCAATCAAGGAAATCTCAAAAAGACTTAATTTTGTTGGATTGTTATTGTCTTTTTGTTTTTCTTTTTTCTTCTTATCACGTTGTTTTGGTTGGGAAGTGTTTTCCTGTTCTTTCTTTGAGGGTTTCAGCCAACCTTGATCTTTTTTGCGCCCGCTGGTGCTGGTTGACGTTGGAAAGGGTGAAATTGGGCGCGTCTTATCTGAAAGTTGGTTATCTTGAACAAAAACTTCATGCTGTTTTTTATCATTAAGATAGGTTAATCCCCTTTGGGCAGGAATGTTGTTAGGATTAATTTCCAAGGCTTTCTCAAGGAAGATTTCCTGTTTATCCTGATCATCGATAATTGCAGCGATCCAAACCCAAACATCAGCGTTTTGCGGCTCTTCGATAAGGGCATCTTTTAAGAAATTCAAGGCTTCTTGGGGATGTCCGGTTTTTGCCGCATTGATTCCCTGCTGTAACGAGGATGTCATGAATTCTCCTTAACAACTTGATGATACCCAAAAACAGGTTTGTTGGCGATGATCATAATACCAATAAGTGGTTTGGTTACTATCCTTACCTTTTAACATTTTACCACATGTGGATTTTCCTGCAGGTGAATTGAAAGCCAGGGACAATGTAAATTAGAAAAAAGTTAAAATTCCCTCCACATCGGGAAAGTAATTGTGGGATGATGTTTAAATGTGCTTTTTACTGTTGTTGAATGTAAATAATTTTTTCAAAATTATTCAGGCATAACAATAAGCCCCTGGGATTTTAAAGTCTTTTTATATACTAGATCAAATAAGAAATCTCGGGGGTCTACATGATAAGTTTGAATATTAATCTCTAGCGATCATCTATTTGGGATAGTCTAGAATCAATTTCAGCCTTGGCATGTTGTAGATATCGTGTAAAATTATTCCAAGTTAATGAAGGAGAACAAAGAATGAAGATTGGCGTTATGTCTGACACACATGATAATCTCTCTAATTTGATCTCAGCGGTAGATACCTTTCGCAGGTTAGGGATTGATACGGTGATCCATTGCGGTGATTTAAACAGCCCTGAAATGGTCTCTCATTTCGAAGGTTTTCGTGTGATCTACACCATAGGAAATATGGATGTTTCTACCGGTGCAATAGTGAAACGCTTTGTGAAATTAAACGAAGAGAATTTTGCTGGGGTTGTGTTTAAAGGCCGGGTGGGCGGTGTTCAGTTGGCTGTGACACACAGCCATATTAAGGGGATGGTCGCCAACCTTGTAAGGCAGAACACTTATAAGTGGGTCTTTCACGGGCATACGCATGAGAAGCGGGATGAATTGATACGGGGGGGGACACGTATTGTCAATCCAGGTGCGCTGGGAGGGATGGGAAGGGAGCCGCGTTCCTTTTGTGTTGTAGATTTGAGTACTCAAAGTGTTGAATTCATGAAACCTGGTTTCAGTTTGGGATGAGCAGAGTGGATTATAAGGCTCTCTGTCAGTATTTAGAAAGCAAACCAGGTTCAAGACGTGATATGCCCTTTGGACCAGATGCATTGGTCTATAAAGTGCTTAACAAGATGTTTGCTCTGGTAGCATGGCAGGCGGACCCTCTCAGCATTTCACTGAAAGCAGATCCCGTTGATGCTGTGATACTGCGGAAACAATACACAGCAATTAAACCAGGTTATCACATGAATAAAAAACATTGGAATACAGTGACGCTGGATGGAAGTGTTCCTGATGAAGAGCTGATGTTGATGATTGATGAGTCGTATACACTGGTTGTGAAAGGGATGACTCGCTCAGACCAGGAAAAATTATGGAAAATGGAGTGTCAGAATAATGCCGAAAATATTGGATAAGATAATCGTGATCGATCTTGAAGCGACTTGTTGGGAGGGAGATCCACCACCCGGTCAGGAGAGTGAAATCATTGAAATTGGCCTGTGCATATTGGATGTCGCAACGGGTGAACGATCAGCTCCCCGGGCGATCCTGGTCAAACCGCAGCGCTCAACCCTAAGCCAATACTGTACCAAATTGACCACCCTGACGCCAGAGATGCTGGCAGATGGTTTATCATTTCCTGACGCATGCTCACTGCTCCAGGACGATTACCATTCCCGTCAACGAACCTGGGCAAGTTACGGTGACTACGATCGGCTGCAGGTCATGAAACAATGTGAAACATGGGGTGTTCCTTATCCATTTGGGCGATCTCACATTAACGTCAAGAACTTGCTGGCTTTGCATTTTAACCTTAAACACGAGGTGAATTTAATTAAAGGGGTGGGTCTAGTAAGCTTGCCCTTTGAGGGCACGATCCATCGTGGGATTGATGACGCCTGGAATATTGCTGCGGTGCTGTCCCGGGTGCTGCTTGGGCGGGACCGGAAGCAGCAGTTGGCTGGCACCTGAGAGCACTATTTCAGTGAGCTTTTTCTCATCCAATCCCCAAGATTCCAACACAATCCCTGCTGCTCTTAAGAGCATGCGCTGGTAACGCGCTACATCAACTGCGCGAGGATTGGGTTTTTGCGGTAAATCCCATGCAAAAACACCTGGTTTGCCAAGGGTATAAAGGAAAGGTACACGCTGCCCTGGGCGCATCTCCTTGCCAGTAGATTTGAGCTGCAAAACTGCTCGTGCAGCAGGGGAGAGTGTTCGGTAGGCTTCCAGCTTGCGGCCCAAGCGCTGCTTAACCAGAAGATCAGCCAGCCTGATTTGGCCCCGTCGCAGTGCAGCGAGTTGTCCTTGCAGGTATTGAACGGCTTCAGGAAGCGCTTCTTCTGGCTCTTGCTTACTGGCAAGCAGCCGCAGGATGTGCATTTGCGTTTCAGAGACAAAGGGGGTGCTGTCCCGCCGTCGAGCATCAATTCCACGCACTTTGATGGAGTTGTCCTGGAAAACGCCAAAATAGCGATTGGCGACCGGGCGCTTTTTGTTTTGGCGAGATCCGACGAAGACCACCCACCGATAGATACCGTCCAGTGAGATCGGCAGCCCAGTGCGTTCCTGGATCTCCAACAGCAAGGGTTCAATATCCTCGGGACGTGTTTTATCGGGATGCTGCACCCACAAACCATCCACGTAGAGTTGAATGACTTCAAAGCCAAAATCCTCTGCCGTTTCTTTGGCGCGCAGGAGTGCCTCCCGACCGTAAGCGGTGACCGCTTGATGGGCTTCAATCCGTCCAAAACGGGCATTTTTGTATCCGAGGTAACCAAAACAGGTCACCAATAGCCACTTCAACGCCGAAGCACGCCGTTTATAGTTTCTGCGGAAGGGGTCCCAGGAAGGTGTGCTGGCAAGGTGTTTCTTCATTTCGATGCGTTTCTCCAGTAAGGGGCGCAGCGCTTTGGGAATTAACCCCTCCTGGCTGGTGTCAATCGCCAGCCCCAGTGCGGGGACGATATTATCCTCATTTGGATCGGGGAGGATTGTTTCAGGTGAAATGTTGAAGTGGACCATAATGGCGGGGTACAGCGAAACGAAGTCGATTTCAGCCACGTTCTTATGTGCGCCAATCTTGGGCTGGTAAACCATGCCACCCTGATCAGCCGCGAATAGATCCATGGCGGGCTTGAGCATTTCCGCTTGCTGCTTTTGCCAGGGCACCAGGATGCCCTCACGCAGGGCGGTCAGCATCTCTATGGATGAGATGCCTGTGCCTGGCGAAACGCGAGAAGACGTTTGCAGGGGCAGGGCAGTGATCCTGCTGACCTCGATGGTGCCGTCCAATTCGTAATCGTTCCACAGTACGGCGTTTTGGCGATCGATATGACAGCGTCCGAAAAGGTGGATCTGCTGTCCTCTATAAACAATCTGCCCGTAGGAAAAATAGGTACGTTCTTCATGCCAGCTGACGCCGCGGCCGGCTTCACGATTCAACCCCAGTTGGATATTATATTTCTCTGATTGCTTGAGCAGCAGGGGCAGAAGCCAGGTGTCACCCCAATCTGTAAGCAGAAGGTCTGGATCATGGCGCTGGATCAGGGCATGCAGGTTGATCAGGAGCGGCCGCCAGGTTCGCAAGTCAAAATGGTAAGCGTCACCATCGACCTCGATTGTTAAGTAGTGTGGATGGGCGTGATGCGGGGCGACATCCGGCGCCAGCGACATGATGCGCAGGGGGATTGGGATTGTCTTCAGCGTCCCGGGACCCTCGAGCACCTCAATCTCTTTGAGCTGCTGGGAATCGTCCGCCAGAACCCTGCAGTATGATAGGGGGAATGCACCAGTCTCGGCTGCGAACCGCAGTGAGATTTGAAGGTCTGCATTGGCATATTCCAGGTTCGGAAAGCGGGAGGCAACCTGGTGGAAGATTTTATGGGCCTCGTAGGGGTTCTGAATGGTAATCCCGAGAACGGTTACTATCTGGCGCTTAAAGACGTCCATGCGTTGGGTGCGGTTAAGCGTAAGCTCCTTGGGGCGCTCGCTGAGGTGACGCCAGAGAGTGCGCAGTTCCTCATCATTGCCCAGGGCGTAGAAGGTGATTGGAAAGGGTCGGTTCAGGCGGTGGCGCGTTCCGTTCTGATCAATAAAATAGAGCACCAGGCCTTCGCGCGGGTCTTCGAATAAGTCAAGCAGCCAGCCGGTGAACTCACGCATGCATCTCCTGAAGGATATCAACAATTCTTCGCAGTCGTAAAACTTCTTTGTGCTCTTCAAGAAGCATTGCCATCAGGAACGTTTCGAAGGGCAGGGCATGCGCGGCGTAAGCGGTTGCAGAGATGTGCTTTTGAGCCGCTGTGAATAGATCGTCAAAGACAAGCTGGTCACCCCGGCGCAGGGCGCGGCGGAAGCGCGCCAGGGCGGCTTCTTCTTTTAGCATCAATTGCGTTGCAGATGGGAGTGTACGTCCCATGGTATTCTCCTTGAGTCTTGTCGGTGAGGTTGGCAGGGTTAGAACAGCGCCAATTGGTGTACTGGTATTTCGGGTGTCTCAAGTTCCCAGATGTCGTGGGCTGATTCCAGGAGAGGTGTGAGCAGCTGCTGATCTTCTCCACTGGGCATTGAGCGGACTCGGCCCCAGATTGCAACTGGGGCGTTCGCGCTGATGCGCCTGAGCAGATTCAGGCTGCTTTCCAGCAGGCGCTGGCGCTTGGTGATGTTGACATTTTCATCCAGAAAAGTTGAAAGCATGTCCAGCACAATGACGGGGGTGCCGTCTAATGAGAGCTCAGCCAGCATGGCAACCATCTGGTAGCAGGTGAAAGCCCTCGAGAGCCAGACCTGTTTTAGCGCAGCCTGGACCTGATGGGTGTGTCGCCGCAGGGCGCGTGCCAGGGCATAGCCGTCAAAGCAATTGCCACCGTCAACTACGATCACGCGGCCGCGCAGCGCCATGGCTGCTAACATCATCATCAAGCTTGGCACGATTGCTCTGGGTGCTACCACCAGGGATATCTTGCCCGCTTTGGGGACTGGGAAGGTTGTGATTTGCTGGTTCATACCCGAATCTTACGATATAGAACATGTGTTCGATATCGTGAATCGGGGTTAAATAAGGGTGAAATTGGGGTTAACCAGCCGGGTTAACGTCAGATCCACTCACTGAAATCCCAGTCTGCCAGGACCTGACGTAGTTCAGCCTTGCTGTGCAGATCAAAGCGATGCAGGAGGTTGCGTATGTGGGTTTTGACTGTTTGGGGTGAGATTCCCAGCCGGGCAGCGATCTGTCGGTTGGTGAAGTTCAGGCATGCCAACGCGGCGGTCTGCTGCTGCCGGGGTGTCAATGCGCGCCAGCGCTTCAAGTGCGTCTCTGCCACCTGTCGATCCACCAGAGCTGTTTTCAACAAATCCTGGGCCACCTCTGAGCGGGATATGTGTGTGTGGGCAGCAAGCTGCGCCAGGTATTCAGTGGTGGCAGAATCTAGCTCCAGGACCAGCAGCTGGGTATGGTCAGTTGGGTTGATCCAATGCAAGAATTGTTTGACCAGTCTCATATCCTTATTATAATAGAAAATTTGTTCTATTACAAGATGTATAGCGATGATTTGACCGTGGTCAACCGATATCGTGTGTTGCCAGAGCAGAAGAAATTTGCCATAAACCCCAAAATGCGATTATAATCGGCTCTATATATTGATCTATCATCCTGAATTTGCTGATCAGGTCAGTATAAAACGCCGAAAAAGGCCAGAACTGTGTATCTGGTTAGAAAAACGTAGTGTCTTCTTAATTAGATATACATAGCTGTGTCTCAGTATAAGGACCTGTTTTATGGTTGAAGTTGAGTTCGTACGTGAAATCCGTCCGAAAATTGCGGACGAATTCAGCACGTCGGAGAATTTCGAGCCACGTACGCCCGATATTGCCAAGGCATATCACCTTGGTAAGAAACTTCATAAGGGACAGCTCAGGCTCAGTGGTGAACCTTATTTCGAAACCCATTGTGTTTGGATTGCGGATTTTATTGATCGCCTGCTAAAAAATGAGGCCTGGACAATTGCCGCCCTGCTGCATGATGCTGTTGAGGATCAGGGTGAAAGCCTTGAACAGATCCAGCAGCATTTCCCTGGTATCCTTGGTAAACACATTGCTTATCTTGTTGACGGGGTCACCAAGATGAGTAATCCACGAGATGGTCGTTCCCGTGAACTCGAAACCCTCCGGAAGATCGCAAGATTTCGCGACCCGGGGGTTTTTCTTATCAAATTGGCTGATAAAAGTCATAATATTATGACTTTGGAACATATGTCTCCCCAAAAACAACGCCAGAAAGCGACAGAAGCAATCCGTGCATATGGCAAGCTGGCAGGAATTCTAAATTGCTACCGCTGGCGGAGATGGTTAGAAGATATGGCTTTCCCTTTTGCAGAACCAGAAGTATACCAATTTGTCAAAGGAGAAATTGATCGAGATCCCCGTTTAGAATTGAATTTTATAAATGACATTTTGCGTCAATTGCATGGCTTGATGGAAGATGAGGGTGTTTCCGGGACAGTTCGAATCATCGTAAATGGTTATTGGCAAGCCTGGCAAAAACTACGCAGGATGGCGCGAGATCGTCGTACATCTTTGGAGGACTTCTCGGCAGTTAATGATATTGTCAGTTTTCGGATGCTCGTTGATGAATCCAGGGTCGCTGATTGTTACCGTTTATTATCGAGAGTAAACCGGTTATTCAATCGGAACCTGGATCAGGGAAGATTTGATGATTACATCGCCAGCCCACAACACGGATACCAGGCATTACAGGTGACCGCCTGGTTGCCTAATATGGGTGCAGTCGAAATCGCCATTACGACAAAGGAGATGGAAGGTGAAAATTTATGGGGTGTGGTTTATGCTTTGAACCACGGCAAGGCAATTACGCAGTACAAACCAATCCAAATTTTCACACCGACCGGCGGCACACGTTTCTTGCCGGACGGATCAACCGTTTTAGATGCTGTTGCAGCGATCCAGGATTTTCTATTGGATAAGATTAATCATGTCGAGGTGAATGGCGTGATACAGAACCTGCGTGATCCGATTTACCCTGGTGATGTGGTCCAGGTGGTCACATATGGTGAACGATTGGTTCCTTCAGTTGAGTGGTTAGAATTTTGCAATCTGACAACAGCGAGATTATTACGGTCTGTTTTGGTGACGGTTGCCTTAAAACAAACAGCTGAAGAAGGGCGAAAACGAATTAAACCTTTACTATCACCAAGGGGGATCATGGAGCTGGAGGATGTGCAGATCCAGGAGCGAGTTAAATTCGAAAATTTCCTCAGTTCACTTGCAGCAGCCAATTTGGATGATTTTTACTCAGCATTGGGTGGAGGTGCCCTTCGGTTAAGTGATGTGAAAGATGCTCTTGATGAGGCTGGAATTTCACCTGAGGTCATGGGCTGGACATCACTCAATATTATTGGCCCGAGTAATACGAACAAACCGGGTGTGTTGGCTTATCTGGCTGGATTAGTCTCAGAAGTTGGAGGGAATATCCTAAGGACGGTGAATAATACCTACCCGGATGGGTCTTTCACGCTGAGGTGGGTCATTAAGGGTTTGGATGAGGAGAACAAGAAGGATCTCTACCAGGCCTTTTCAGAATGTGATATCCAATTAACAAAGGTGGATATCATCTGAGGGATACCGTTGATCCAGTCGAAGGGGAAATAAATCTAAATTCACATGATTGGATCAATTGATCTGTAAAAAACACTCATCGGTCCTAAGCATTTCATTTTAATTTAAGGGCAGCATCCTTTTCTATTCATGTGTTTCTGAGAGTTCAGCCAATAAAATCCATTCCCCCTCACGGTCCGAAGCATTTTTCGGTGCTCGGTCATAATAGAGACGAAAAAGTCGATTATCTTGTGTCAGGACGTCAAAATAGAATTTTCCAACGCCCCAAGATCCTTGTTTGCTGGCTAACTGTGCATGCTGCGTTTGCATATTTTTTGACATTCGTCCTCGACGTGTAAAATCCGTCCATTCAGAAAGACACTCAATAATGTCGAAAGTTTTTCCTTGCCAGATGAAGGTGCTGGGAGAAGTTGGTTTCTTACTGAATTTTGGTGGTGTAGAAAAATGGATTGAAATTGGTTCTGAGATAAAGTGTTTGACGATTAGCTTATTTGATCTCACGAAAATAGTCCTGGTTGGAATGCTTGTGCGTGCCCATCCAATAGGATGAATTTTGAAGCCTTTGATGTGCGGATACCCAATTTCTGCAGGGCGCTGATATCTCGAATCATACCATGCCTGCGTGTATTACAAATTCTTCGTGCTGTGATTGGTCCGATTCCGGGAATTCTTAATAACTGGCGATAATCAGCCTGATTTATTTCAACAGGTTTTTCTAGAAGATGTTGTTCAGCCCAGGTTAGTTTTGGATCTTTTTTCAGCGATAAATTTCCTGATGATGAAAATTGGAGATCATTAAAATCAAAGTCATAATCCCTGAGGAGATAGAAGGCTTGATAAAGGCGGTGCTGCCGCCAAGGATTTAATGGGGGAAGGTTCTCAAAAGGTGTATTAATGATGGGGGAAAAACTTGAATAGTAAGCCCGGGTGATTTTAAATTTGGAGCGTAAATTTACTGTTGTCTTCAATAAATCCTGGTCTGTTTCACCAACTGCACCAACCACGAATTGTGTGCAGCTGGACGGCCATAATTTCTTCCAGGCGAGATGTGGTGAGTAAGTTTCTCTAATTTCCTGGATTAACCTGAGAGGCTCCAGAAGCTCGCGAAAGAATACTTTGTGTGGAGCTAAGTGATGCACACTCCGCTCATCAGGCCCTTCAAGATTGATAGAAACACGATCAGCGAGCTGCATCGCCCTGAAAATCTGATCTTTTTCAGCCCCTGGCATGATTTTCAAATGGATGTAGTCTTGATAATGGTATTTTTCGCGAAGCACCTCAGCGGTCGCGATAATTCGATCCTGGGTTCGGATGCCGCCTCCAGTGATGCCAGAACTGAGGAAGACGCCTTTGGCAATCCCCGCCTGTGACAATTTAACAACAGCTGAGGCTAGTTCATCCGGTGTGAGGCTTGCGCGCGGCGTGTCCCTGCCCGATCGAAAACAGCAATAGTTGCAGTCCCTTTCACAAACGGATGTCTGCATTGTTTTAAGTAATGGAATGGTTTTACCGTTTGGCAGTCGTGCTTGTGTGATAGGGAAGCGCTCCTTCAATTGATTCAAGTTTGATTGACAGGTGTTCTGATCATGTGTGATGTGAACGTCTTCCGCTGTCTCAAAAGCCATGTTGATTGATAGGACCTGCAATTTTGTCAGGGTATCCATATCCTTATTATAGAACATAAGTTCGATTTAATCAAGAGAATTTCTGATTCAGGATAGCTGTGTGATGTTTTGTGACAAACTGGTTATGTTCTAGGATAAGCATATGATTAAGAAGGAAGAATTTGAATAGACAGATGACTTTGAACAGATCAATGGATTTGCAAATTATCGACAATGACCTTGCCAGCTTCTTGGCAGCGGCTGAAGCAAACCTGTTTACTGGTTGAGGATTTGACAATCGGCTGGGTAGCAACTATAATTTTGTGTGTTGTAATTTTATATAAACATATGGATTGTATTGTGAATGATCGAAAAAATTTATTAATTCAATCTTTTTTTGATTCTGGAGGTTTTAAGCCGGTTTTTATCGGTCAGCGTCTGCGTCAGTTTAGAATTGAAAAAGGTTTGTCAATTAAAACATTAGCAGAAAATAGCGGATTATCGGTAAACACGCTAAGCTTGATTGAAAATCAGAAATCATCTCCAAGCGTCAATACGCTTGAACAGTTGGCGAGAGCTTTGGAAATGCCCATTGCTCGATTTTTTGAACCGATACAGGAAGAACGCCAACTGATTTACACAAAAGCAGGTCATAGGCGAGAAATTTGGCTGGAAGGGATCAGGGTAGAAGATTGTGGCTTGGATTTATCTGACCAACCCATGCATCCGCTTGTTATCACGCTACCTCCAGGGAGTGGAAGCGGTGCTGATGCAATTCATCACTCCGGTTATGAATTCGTTTACTGTCTGTCAGGCGTGATCGAATACTTTGTTGATGATAAGAAATTAACAATGCAAGCTGGTGACAGTTTGATCTTTAATGCACAACATCCGCATCGATGGGATAATCAAGGTGAAGATCCAGTCGTATACCTGCTGATCATGATGCCCGGTGAGATCAAAGATTTTCCAGCTGACGTTCACTTTATTAAGAAGTCTTAACAAATAAGGAAAAATTTTAAGCTGATAGGCTATACTGATGAAGATAGGTCAATCTATCTGCGATTAGGAAAAATGACCCAATGAAACCAACACGACCCTTGATTATATTAATCACAATCAATTTAGTATTGATGTTGTTGCTGATCTCAGCAGACACTTACCCAAGCACTATATTAGTAGAAGACTTACAAGAGCTAACACCGGCTGGTCCTGCTTTCCCTCAGAAAGAAGGGATTGGGGTTGAGGGAAGCGTGCAAGCATTATATTTCTATGCAAACGATTGTCCACACTGCCTGGTGATCATTGATGAAGTTATTTTACCCCTGCAAACTGAACATGGTGATTTACTTGATATTCGTATATTGAACATCAGTAAACCAGAATATTATGAAGCAATGTTGGTGGTTGAGGATTATTTTGAGGTTGGTATATCCGAACGCAGCATTCCAACTTTGATTATAGACAACCAGATTTTAATTGGTGAGACAGAAATAAGGAACGATTTTCCGGATATGGTGCGTGATGGTTTGGAACAGGGCGGCTTGCCATTTCCTGACATCGATGGGGTGGATATGAGTGCGTTGGTGAGCATTCTCCCAGACCAGGTTGAAACTTCAGAAGAACTCTGCGATACCGATGAAAATTGTGTGGTTGATGCCCCGATTTTCATGGCATATTTCTATCAGACAGGGTGTAAAGAGTGCAGCCGGGTAGAAGCAGACCTGATATATCTTCGCTCGCAGTACCCCCAGATTCAAGTGGTTGAATTCAATATTTATGACCATGCAGACATGGCCACCTGGATGACAGAACGAATTGACCCGGAAAGCATTTTTCAATCTCCGGCTTTATTCATCGGTGATCAATTCTTGTTCGGAGAGGAAATCATCCCTGAGAATATCATCCCAATCCTGGAAGATTATCAAGAGACAGGGGCTGAAGCTGTTTGGCTGTCGTATGATCCAGAAGCAGGGCAGCAAAATATCATCGAGCGCTTTAAGAACATGGGTTGGTTAGCAATTCTTGCTGCTGGATTGGTGGATGGCATCAATCCCTGTGCTTTCGCAACGTTGATTTTTTTCGTATCATATCTAACCTTGAGTGGTAGAAAAGGTAAGGAAGTACTGCTGGTTGGGGGCAGCTTCACTCTAGGTGTCTTTTTAGCCTACCTGGCGGTGGGTTTAGGTTTATATCAGATCCTTGAGCTGGTTGGTTCCACACTGGATACAATTGCAAAAATCGTCTATGCAATTACAGGGTTATTATGCTTGACATTAGCCGTGCTCAGTTTCCTTGATTATCAAAAAGTTCGCAAGGGTGAGGTGGGTGATATGATGTTAAAGTTGCCTGAACCATTGCGGAAAAGGATCAATGCCACGATACGCAAAGGCAGGAGCGCACGTAACTATATCATAGGCGCTTTTACTGCCGGGATATTAATTTCATTCCTGGAATTAGCCTGCACAGGCCAAGTTTATCTCCCCACAATTATTTTTGTCAGAAGCATCCCAGAACTGCGGCTTAAAGCTTTCTCATATTTGATTTTATACAACCTCCTCTTTATTCTTCCACTGGTGATCATCTTCATTCTTGTTTATTACGGCACGACATCTAAACAATTAACGGAATTTTTCCAGAAAAAGGCTGCAATCGTTAAGTTGGCGATGGGGGGAGTTTTCTTAGTCCTGGGTGGATGGCTGATTTTCTCTTTGGTCCTATGAGCGAGTGAACTGGACTTCAGTTTTTTCCCAGGCATCTATGATAGAATTTTCAATATAGAGCCATGTTTTTTTGATAGAAGGGAAAAGTTATGTGTGGTCGATTTACCTTAACACTCGACCCTGGAGAGCTTCAGGAGTTGTTGGAATTGGGGCCATTTATCCATATCGTTCAACCTCGTTTTAACATCGCGCCCTCTCAACCCGTTCCGATTGTCAAAGAAGCAAAAACTCGCGCTGTTGAATTGTATCGCTGGGGATTGGTGCCATTTTGGGCTGATGATCCGAAAATCGGCTATCGAATGATCAATGCTCGCTCTGAGACAGCCCATGAAAAGCCATCTTTTAGAGCTGCATTTAAGTACCGTCGCTGTCTGATCCTTGCAGATGGGTTCTTTGAATGGCATTCAAAGGCAAAGAGTACCCCCAAGATCCCATATTTTTTTAAGCTTGAAAATGATTACCCCTTTACATTTGCTGGATTGTATGAGCACTGGCAATCTAAAGATGGAGGAGAATTACATACCTGTACAATCCTAACCTGTCCGCCAAATGAGATGGTTTCAAAATATCATAACCGTATGCCGGTCATCCTTGATAAAGACGCTCGCTGGACCTGGCTTGAACAGGGGATGGATAAGTCGATCTTAAGGGACTTGCTTGCGCCCTATCCAGCCGATAAGATGAAATGTTATGCTGTATCACGAGCAGTCAACTCACCTGAAAATGATCGACCTGAAGTTTTGGAACCTGTTGTAGAGTAAGAAAACTAATTTGAGAGTAGAATAAATTTCTCTTCAAGAGGGCGTTGAATAATTACGAAATTTCCAAACATTACACAATTTCGTCTGGAAA